>NZ_QUDX01000029.1:0-3726 GCF_003477715.1 Butyricicoccus sp. AF35-5AC | reverse complement strand
TTAGTATATCAAAACCAGAAGCGTTTGTCAAGAACTTTTTTAAATTCTTTTTTGAAGAATCAAGCCGTTCTAAATCAAACTTTTCGGTTTTGCGCTCGTCTCTGAGAGACAGCTTTAATAGAATACCAAATTCGACAGCGAATGTCAAGCACTTTTTTATTTATTTTTGCGCCATACAATGCCTGTATTATAATAGTATACCTGCCTGTCTCCGTCGCGTGCCCTGTAAGCCGCATCTAACCTTGACATTTTCCCCAATTTAGTGTATAATTTCGCTCTTGTGGGAACTTTTTTTACAAGGAGAACGGTTTATGAAAAAAGTTGGTTCACTAATCAGACAGCTGCTGCCACGGCGTGATGTGCCGCTGCGCCAAAACACAAGGGCGCAAAAGCTGCTACTGCTGCTGCTGACACCGCTTACAGCGTTTTGGCTGATGCAGCTTGTGCTCGGCTCTCCGCCGTGGAATATGAGCGCAGGCGTGGCGCTGGCCAACTGGCTATGCCTCAGCGCACTCTACTGGATCGGCTGTGCGGTTATCGGCTATCCGGCGGTCTGCTGCGTGCTGCTGCACATTCTGGCCGGTATGTGGGGCGCTGCGAATTACTTCGTTTCTGTCTTCCGCGGCACACCTATTCTGCCGTGGGACTTTAAGGCACTCGGTACCGCTGTAGCCGTTGCAGGCAGTTACAGCCTGTCTATGACTTGGCAAATCGCCATCTGCATTATGCTGGTCACGCTGCTTGCGTGGGCGCTGCGTCCTTATTATAAGATGGGGCATTTTCGGCTGCGCAAAGGCGATCTGCTGCGACGCGGTTCCGTGCTGATTGCCGGTCTGCTGTGTCTCATCCCAATCGCCCACCCGCAAATACTGGGCATGTTCGGCGTAGAGACCGACGTGTGGGATCAGCTCGGTGCCTACCAGACCGGCGGTGCCGCTGCAGAATTTCTGCGAAACACCGAATTTATGGAAGTGAAAAAACCGGATGATACCACGCCGGAACGCGTCAACGCTATTGTAAATGGTGCAGAGGATGACCCGACACCGAACATCGGCGTTGATCACCCGAATATTGTTGCCATTATGAATGAATCATGGGCGGACTTTGAGGACTTCGGCAATTTGACGCTTACGGAAAGCCCAATGAATTACATCAACAGTGTGTCGAATGCAATCCATGGTCACGCCTACACCTCAGTATTCGGCGCGGGCACAAGCACGAGCGAGTTTGAGTTTCTGACCGGTAATTCGATGAACTTCCTGCCGTCGGGCAGTATCCCGTATCAGCAGTACATCCTCGGTCCGACGGATTCGCTGGCTACGCTGCTCAAGGGCTACGGCTACGAAACGCGTGCGTTCCATCCGGGTGAGCAGACCTCGTGGCAGCGTAATATCGCGTATCCGCGTCTGGGCTTCGACTCATTCAAGTGCGGCGAGGACATGGACGTACCGCAGGCCGAGGAGCACGGCTACGTCAGCGACGATTCCGACTTCGAGCAGATTATTTGGGAGTTTGAGCATAAGGACGAAAGCACACCGCTGTTTCTGTTCAATGTAACGATTCAGAACCACGGCAGCTACACGGTTGAGGATTACCCCGCCGAAGTGCAGCTCGCCGACGAGCCGGGCGTGTACCCCAAGGCAGAGCAGTATCTGACGCTCGCCAATAAGACCGATGAGGCCTTCAAAAAGCTGATCGACTACTTCTCGGCACAGACTGAGCCGACCATTCTCGTTATGTTCGGCGATCATCAGCCGTCTGTCGAGCAGGAATTTCTCGATAAGGCGTACGGTGTCACGCAGGACGAGATGACCATGGCACAGTATATGGATAAGTTTAAGGTGCCGTTCATCATCTGGGCCAATTACCCGCTGACCGGCGATTCGACCAAGATCACCAGCCTGAATTTCCTTGCTCAGTATGTGCTGCGCAACGCAGGCATTGAAACCAGTGCCTACGGCAAATACCTGTGGAATCTGCAGAAAACCATTCCGGCGATGACCTTTGCTGGCTATTTCGATAGTGAAGGCAACGCATACAGCCATCTGGATACCACAAAATTTACCCCGCTGATTGAAGATTACGAGCGCGTACAATATAACAACCTGTTTGGCGGCGACGAACGCCAGGCAGAACTGTTTGCCTCTCCGGCAAGTACAACTTCAAGCGATGCCGCAAACGCAACCAGTGGCAATTAAACAGAAGCGACTGCTATTGAACAGCACCCCATTTGTTAGACAGTATGATACACTATCTAACAGATGGGGTGATTTATTATGTCAAGAGGAAAACCGAACAAACGATACACGCCGGAATTTAAGAAGCTGGTCGTGGAAACCATGATGGAAGAAAGGTTGAGTTACTGCGAAACAGCGAGACGATTTGAAGTAAGCAGTGCCACTCAGGTCAGAAACGGGGAGCATATTTATCTATCAGAAGGATCAGAGGCATTGGCCATCGAACGACGCCAGCACAAAACGCTGGTAGTTCAGAAGCTAAGGCAAAAATATTCTCTCAATCTTCTGCTTTCAATCGCTCAACTGCCCTGTGCAACGTTCTATTATCACTTGAAACCAATGCAGAAAACAGACAAATATACATCCGTTAAGGAAGAAATCACAACTATTTTCCACGAAAACAAGGGCAGATACGGCTACCGGTGGATTACGACAGTGCTTTCCTTGTGAATCATAAAACCGTTCGGAGACTTATGAAGGCGTTAGGGCTGATTTGCCGCGTCCGAATGAAGAAATACCGTTCTTACAAGGGAAATGTGGGTAAAATTGCACCAAATCTGTTAAATCGAGATTTTCATGCAGACAAGCCCAATCAGAAGTGGGTCACGGATGTGACGGAGTTTAGCCTGTTCGGAGAAAAACTCTATCTGTCCCCGATTCTCGATCTGCACAGCAGCGATCTGGTCAGCTACACGATTTCAGACCGTCCGGTACTGCGCATGGTAATGACTATGTTGGACAAGGCGTTTGCAAAGATTCCTGATGGTACAGATCTCATTCTCCATTCTGACCAGGGTTGGCAGTATCAGCACAAGCAGTACCAGCGCATGCTCCGGGAGAAGGGCATCCGGCAAAGCATGAACCGTAAAGGAAACTGTCTGGATAATGCTGTGATTGAAAACTTCTTTGGAATACTCAAAAGCGAGCTGCTCTATCTGCAGGAATTTCAATCCATGGAACACTTCAAGCAGGAGCTCATTGAGTATCTGGACTACTACAACAATCGCAGGATTAAGGCAAAACTAAAGGGCCTGCCGCCTGCAATTCACAGACAACAGGCCCTTTCGGCTGCTTGAACAATTTTTACTTCGAAATATTGTCTAACTTTTGGGGGTCACTTCATATGCAGTCGCTTTTTATTATCTAAAATCCATCTAAGTCCAAGTATGTGCTTTACCTGATAGGCCCCAGCCACCAGCACCCGTAAACAATTCGCGCGACACGGGTATGTTGCGCCTGCGTAGACTTAACCGCATGTATAGCAGCAAAGAATCTGACACTGCGAATAGGTCGAGAAATGGGAGCACACTGTGCTCCCCTACAGTAGAAAAGATCCTCTGCCGTTCCCCTTTTCGGAGCGATCGCTGGTTTCTGGTCTGCGCCAAACTAAGAAGTAAAGGAAAATGGGAGCTAAGAGGGTAGAAACCGTAGGTGTCTACCCTCAAAAGAAAAAGCAGCAACTTTCGTTGCTGCTTTAGATGTAGGCGTT
>NZ_QUDX01000028.1:850-4803 GCF_003477715.1 Butyricicoccus sp. AF35-5AC | reverse complement strand
TCAAGCTGTATCACATCCTTTCCGTAGTCCGTAATCAAAGCTGCTTTTTCCTCCGTTTCCCCGAACAGCAGCACATCCAGCAGATATTCCACTTGGTCTTGCTTCTGTAAGGCTTCCACAAACCGGGGATGAAAGGCTTCCTCCGGGGTGTGCGGGGCATATTCCTTTCTCCATGCCCGAAGCAGGTGGAGATAGTCGGAAAGAATACGGAAGCAGCGGTTTTTTGCTTCCTGAAACTGTTCCTCCGGGGATTTCTGCCGGGGCTTGGGCTTTTTTGCCTTTCCCGGCGGTTTCCAGTCCTCATAGGAAAGCCCAAAGTCCTGTGCCAGCTGTACGGCGGCTTCTTTCTTTCCCAGCCCATACAGGGCGGCGGCAAAATCAATCACATCCCCATCCGCACCGCAGCCGAAGCAGTGGTAACGCCGATCCAGCTTCATGCTTGGGGTTTTATCATTATGGAACGGGCAGCAAGCCATCCCGTTCCGACCTACACGGATTCCATAATGCTCCGCTGCCTGTCTTGTTGTGACAGACTGCTTCACAGCTTCAAATACATTCAAATCTATCCCCCCTTGAAAAAAGAAAAAACACCTGACATTCTCTGATTGAAAATGGCAAGTGCCTGTTAAAGTTCCATATCCTGTTGTCTGTGTTTCGCCTGTGCCGGGGCGGTTCTTTGAGCCTTTTTCTCGTCTGCCTTATCCTGCAAGACTTCCTTGATGGGCTGCTTCTTAGGCGGCTCTTTACTTTCCTCTGTGCCGGGTGTGGCTTTCCGTACCCAGTAGCGGATGTCCCGCAGCTTCTTCAAATCCTCCTGTACCTCGGTCAGCGGTACTTTCAGCTCTGCGATTTCGCTGAGAAGTGTTTCCTGCTCCTCTTGCAGCT
The DNA here is from genome assembly GCF_003477715.1 of Butyricicoccus sp. AF35-5AC. Taxonomy (NCBI): domain Bacteria; kingdom Bacillati; phylum Bacillota; class Clostridia; order Eubacteriales; family Butyricicoccaceae; genus Butyricicoccus; species Butyricicoccus sp. AF35-5AC. Next base: position 3,918 of record NZ_QUDX01000028.1, on the reverse strand, counting down.
CCTTTTGGGTACTATCCTTATCGTCCGGGTGTTTGGCAAGGTAGGCGGTGGCTTTCTCATACCGGGCAACCTCCGGGTGTTCCTGTTTGAATTTCTCCTTTGTTTTCTTGAAAAATATCTTCTGGTATTTCTCATAGACGGGCTTACATTCTTTGCAGTCTGTCCGGCTGGCAAGAATCCCGTCAATCACTTTGCTGCGGGCTTCCTTTGGCTTCATCTGATTGCGGTAATCTGCGGCTGATTTCCCGGAAGATTCCAGAAATGCTTCTAAGTCCTCCACAGTGGAAAGCCCCTTTTGCCGGAGATAGGACAGGGCTTCGCTGACTGCCTTTAAGTCCTGTGAAGTCCCCCGGTTCTGTCCAGCCCTTGTCCAGTCCTTCCGTTCTTCCTTTCGTATCTCCATATACTTCATCAGCAGATTGGGAAGAAGTGTCGCTTCCTCCGCCGCTTTTTGTGCAAGCAACTCCTTGTATTATAGAGTAGTAGTTATTAGAGCCCCTCTCCAAGGGCTGTGCTACAATGTAAAGGATGCTGTGGATTGGTTCGCAACTCCTACCGTCAGACGGTTCACGGAAGGCTCCGACCACAGCCCTTTACGGTATTGTTAATCAGTTAGATACCGCCAGACGGTTTATGTTGAACAAGGTTACAAGAGTAAAGTGTTCTGTGGAACCGGCATCAAATAAACATATCGGAGGTATTCATTATGATTTGTGTGGGTATTGATGTTGCCAAGGATAAGCACGATTGCGTTATCCTGAATTCGGAAGGGAAAGTCCTTGCAGGTGTATTCACCATTCCTAATAATGCAGATGGATTTGATACCTTGCTACAAAAGATTCACGGCTGCACAAGTCCAGATGACAAAATAAAAGTAGGACTTGAGGCTACTGGACATTACAGCTACAACATTCTCGGATTTCTGCTTAACCAAGGCCTGCCAACCTATGTTATCAATCCGCTGCACACCAACCTTTTCCGAAAAAGTATGAGTCTTCGTAAAACCAAGACTGATCGGGTTGATGCTAAAACTATCGCAGCTATGCTTATGTCTAATGTGGACCTCAAGTCCTACACAGATGCAGCATACCACAACGAAGAGTTAAAGTCACTAACCAGATACCGATTTGATAAAGTTCGAGAAAGAGCTCAACTGAAACAATCGGTTTCTCGTTTGGTTACCATACTGTTTCCAGAGTTAGAAAAACTGGTGCCAACGCTGCATATGTCGTCTGTTTACGCACTTCTCATTGAATTTCCCGGAGCAAAGCAGATTGCCGAAGCTCATTTGACGCACTTGAAATCTCTCCTGAAAGATGCCTCTAAAGGCCGATATGGACGAGATATGGCAACAGAAATTCGTGATGCTGCCAAGCGTTCAATCGGTTCTGTTATGCCCGCTAAATCGCTTGAGTTGCGTCATACAATCCGCTTGATCCGTGAATTAGATTCAGAGATTAAAGATATTGAAGCAGCTATTGAGGCCATCATGGAAGAACTTCAGTCTCCCATTACGACTATTCCCGGCATGGGTTTTCGCATGGCAGCTATGATCCTTGCCGAAATCGGTGATTTCTCCTTTTTCGATTCTCCAGACAAGATCCTTGCCTATGCAGGCATGTCACCGTCCACCTATCAATCAGGGCATCTTTCATTGGCTGGAACCTACTCTCACATGGAGAAACGAGGTTCTCGCTACTTGCGCTATGCGCTTTACAACGCGACCAAGTATGTCTGCCATTGGGATCCGGGCTTTGCGGCTTACCTTGCTAAAAAGCGAGCTGAAGGAAAGCATTACAATGTTGCACTTTCTCATGCCGCTAAGAAATTGGTTCGGCTGATCTACGCCTTGGAGAAATCTCGGCAGCCGTACAGGCGTGCAGCTTAAGTTCTTATAATAAGCTCAGTTAGGCGTCCGACGGACGTCAGCTTTGCCATACCTTTTTTGAATCGTCTGCATTATTTTCACCTTTCCACACATTTGGGGTTGACTTCTAATAGTTAGTCTTCCGTTTTTCTCCCAGCTCGGCAATCCAGCCTTTGAGGTTGTGGATAAGCTGCCGGATGGAATTCATCAGGCGGTTGGCGGCTCTGATTTCCCGGTTCAGGTTTCCGATATTCGTCTGGATACCACGCTTTTCCATCTGCCGGACAGCCGCTCCCTCATGGACAGTGGGAACTATATCAAGCCCCTGTCTGGCATAGGAACGCAAGTCCACACGCTCCGGGCGGTCATTGGCTTCCAGATAGCGGTTCTGGATGACCTCCCATTCATGCCGCCAGATTTCACAATACTTCTGGTCGTTCCAGTCCACCGTATCCTCCTTGTGGCTTTTCCACCTGCCGGATGGCAGCTTTATCCGTTCCCCGTTCTCGTCAAGGTCATAAACCTTGCGGCTCTTGGGAAGCCATTTTCCATGCTCGTCCATTGCCCTCATAGTGAGCAGGACATGGGCGTGAGGATTGTGTCCCGGCGGATGGGGGCATGGATGGCAAAATCAGCAATCATGCCTTTGGAAACAAACTGCTGCTCACAAAACTCCCGGACAAGGACAGCGTACTGGTCAGGCGGTATCTCTCTGGGAATGGTAAGCACCCACCTCCTTGCAAGCTGGGAGTTCCATTGTTTTTCCACAGCTTCGGCGGCGTTCCATAGGGTATTGCGGTCTGCATACTCCGGCGGGGCATTTGCCGGGAGCAGGATTTCATTGTGGACGATACCACGCTTTTCCGGGTAGTGCTTCACTTGCTGGTCGTATTCACAGAACAGCTTTTCGCCACTCTGGTAAGCAGCGGCGGCAACCGCAGACTGCCGCTGGCTGCGCTGCACAATAGAAATTTCGTTGTGTGGGCAGGGCATTTCGTGTCCCTCCTTTCTGTAATTGACGGATGCGGTGGCGTTTTACCACCTCATTTTGGGCAGAAAAAAAGCAGGAGACCTTTTTCAGATTTCCTGCTCGGTGTGCCGCTGTGTAAGCGGCGGGTATTTAGTTGTGAAAGTTCGGGACAAGTTGACCCGATGTGTGTAGAATAACAAATTGGATTTATTTTTCTTTACATTTTATGCC
>NZ_QUDX01000028.1:0-840 GCF_003477715.1 Butyricicoccus sp. AF35-5AC | reverse complement strand
CAAGTTGACCCGATGTGTGTAGAATAACAAATTGGATTTATTTTTCTTTACATTTTATGCCGTAATTTCCCCTACTACCATTTTCGTAGCCCCTATATATTTCATATCTTTTTCCATTTATCTCCACTTCGTCATCGTTAATAAATGTATAAGACTCACCATTTTCTTCACAATACTTTGAAATTGCTTCCATAGTTTTTGCAAGAGTTGGGTAATTGGCACTATCCTCATAAGGAACCCAAAAAGCTTTTTTAAACATATAAAATACCTCCTTCTAATTTGTTAAGTAATCCACGAATTTTCAAATCGTTATAAAATAATAGTATCATACAGCTTCGCAAAAATCCACTTATAACTTCAAATTGTCCCTTACTCTTTTCTATTTATCATGTAAGATTGTAAACTTTTTTGACAACCATTCTTTTCATAAAATTTTTCTGCTTCTGGTTGAGAGCCGAAATATAACATTGTAGGTGTATTATCTTTTGCAAGTTGAAGAAGTTTGCTTCCAATCCCCTGTTTTTGATATTGAGGAAGAACCAGTAACTCTGTAATTGTTCCAAAATAGTAACCATCGGAAAGAATACGCAAGCATCCTACTAGCTTTTTATTGTCATAGGCTGTTATATTTAATGTTTTAGATAATGCCATCCTTGTTTGTTCCACATCATAATTACCTTGCCATACTTGATTGACAAAAGAAATAAACATTGATACATCAAGGTTTTTATCATCTATTTTGTAGTCCATTATTTTTCCTCCAACTACCGATTTGTTGTCATCTTCATTATACTTCATTGGCTATCGAAAAGATAGCATATTTTATGAAACTTGTCGGCT
>NZ_QUDX01000027.1:0-7012 GCF_003477715.1 Butyricicoccus sp. AF35-5AC | reverse complement strand
TTCGTTGTTCTCAACCGCTCATCAACAGCTTATTTAGTATACCGCAGTATACGCCTAATGTCAACACTTTTCTTCAACTTTTTCAAAAAAATATTTTGCAGGAAATTTGTACACTCTATATATACCTATATAATATATTCCTCCTGTCTAAACGTCCTGAAATAAAACACCACCTGCCGCTGTACACCGACAATCGCGGAAATAATACAGCGCACCAGCTTCCCTATGATATTTCAATATTCAGTTGTAATCTTTATCGCATATTACTAACTTCTATACCGTATTTTTATCATTTCCACAGAAATTATGTGCTGCTTTGTGCCTTTTCCGCTGTAAACAATATGTATCGCACATACAAAAAATTTTTCCTTTATCAAAAATCACATCCAGAGTTAGTTTCTCCTAACTCATTGCAGGATTTTGTGTACTTTTTATGTTGTTTATATGATACGGCCGTTCTTTCCTGTAAATATCAGGATTTGACACCACAAAATCTTTATGATATTTTATTACCTACTTATGAGTTAGTGTATGATAACTCATTGTGATCACGCTCCTTTCCTATGGAAAGGAAAATTTTTACCGGCATGGTTAGCCCAGTCTAACAACAAGGAGGAAAATATACTTGAACAAAAAACGTACCCTTGCGATGCTTTTGGCAGGAGCTATGCTCCTGCCAGCGAATGCATTCGCTGCCTCGCCTGAAGATTTTACCGATTTCCCAACCGACTGGTCCGCAGCCGGCCTGCGCAGCGCTGTACAGAACGGCCTGCTGAACGGCTCAAACGGCCAGATTAACAGCTCCGGCCTGCTGATCCGTGCCCAGATGGCTGCTATCGTCAACCGTGCCTTTGCCGCTCGCAAAACAGCTGACCTGTCGGTTTACAGCGATGCAAACACTTCCGCATGGTATTATAATGATCTCGAACTGGCCGTTGCCATGCGCACATTTCAGGGTGCAAACGGCAAACTGAATCCCGAAGCGCCGATCACCCGCGAAGAGGCTTTTGTTGTCCTCGCGCGTGCATTTGCACTTGAAAGCGGCGATACGTCCGTTCTGAACAATTACACCGATGGTGCTTCTGTCTCTGCATGGGCACGGAACAGTGTAGCTGCATTGATTGAAAACGGCTATGTCAACGGTGCAAATGGTAAGCTGAACCCGAAAAACAGCATCACCCGTGCAGAATTCGCCAAGGTCATCAGTGAGATGGCCAGCACCTACGCCGATGCAGACGATTCTCTGTCTGCCACGGTGGACGACAGCGTTATTGTGCGTGAAAACGGCGTTTCCCTGTCCGGCAAGACCATCAACGGCGACCTTATCATTGCAGACGGCGTCAGCAGAATCGACCTGACGGGTGTTACTGTCACCGGCCGCATTGTACTGCGCGGCGGCGAAAGCGGTGTAACCTTTAAGGACACCAAGGCCGGCAAGGGCATTATCGCCAATACCGACATTGCGGTTTCCGGCTCGGTTGACAGCATCACAGTCGCACAGGGTGCTGCCATTACCGTAAACAGCGGCGCGTCTGTCGGTTCCATCAACGTCAACGCAGAAGGCGCAAAGATTACCGGTGCAGGCAAGGTTGGAACCGTAAAGGCGAACGCCGATAACGTAACCGTTACCACCACCGGCACCAAGGTGACTGCCGCAAACGGCGTTTCCGGCGTCAAGGCAGGCAATAAATCGGTTGCCGCAGGCAAAACCGAGACGGTCGGCGCGGCAGCTTCCGGCGGTGGTTCGTCCTCCGGCGGCGGCTCCTCTTCCGGTGGTGGTTCCTCTTCCGGCGGCAGTTCGTCCTCTGGTGGTTCGGTTGCACAGCAGAGTCTGGTCGTACCCGAGCAGACCAAGCTCATCGACATGAACACCGTTCAGCTCGGCGCACTGGGTCAGTTTGTTGTTGTCCGCTTTGAGGACGGCAACACGCTGGATAACTGCACGCTGACCGTTGACGGCACCGAAATCAACGCCGGCTGCTCCAAGGTTTCCACCGACGGCAGCATTGTCAAGTGGCAGTCCACCGTACTCGACCCGAGCACGCTGACCGTTACCAATAAGACCACCGGCAAGACCCAGACCGTCAGCCTCGGCGGCAAGAACACGGTAAAGCCGACCGTTTCCGGTGTACCAGTCGATTACTACTTCCTTGCAAACGGTCCAGTTTACGTCTGGGATTATCACCAGACCAACAAGGACGCCGCCGGTAAGGTACGCTATAATCCGACCCACACAACCATTGACCTGAAAACTGCCTCCAATTCGGTACGTTTCTACTCTCCGGACGCCGTTCTAAGCGAATCCGACGATAATCTCTATCAAGTTTCCGGCGAAGTACAGCTTATGTTCAACTATGCCAACGGCACCGACGCGGAAAAGGCGTTTGTGGACGGCATTACGAGCGTTGTACTCGTGCAGGACGATGAAAGTAACAGCGTGCTCAATAGCAATTTGAAGTGGAGCCTCAACAAGGCGCTGCCGCACGGTGTTGACGGCGCTACCGTTGCGTGCATCACGGTCCCACTCGGTCAGTCGAACTTCTTCTCGAACGGTCGCTACAAGCTGCGCGTGGTATCGAACGGCAATGCCGAGCTGTTCCCGATCCATGTGGTAAACGAGAAAACGCCGTCTCTGGTGCTGAGCGATACCGGCGCATACAGCGGCGTGAACACGCATTTTACGGTGAAGGATATGCTGTACGGCATCACCCAGCCGATTTACCGCGTAGAACTGCAGTATGCGGGCGATTCCGAGGTACAGGTGCTCAATAAGTTTGACGACTGGTATCTCATCGGCGATACCTTCGTGCTGTATAACGATACTACCAACCATCTGACGCACAGCGGAAAGTATACGCTGACCATCTACGCGAACGGCTTCAAGTCGTTCTCCCAGACCTTCTATGCCTACGGTGCAGATAAGCAGTCGGTTTCTCCGGCGGCGCGTGCCGCAGCGGCAGGCGTAGACGCGCTTTCCGCAGCGACCAGCGGCGGCGGCGGTGCCTCCTCGGATTCCGGTTCTGAAGGCGGCAGCAACACCATGAACGCAAATCTGGTATTCAGCGCCGACCTGCTGACCAACGCGAAGATCGTGGAAAAGCTGGGTCTGGACAACGCCAATGCAGCCGCTATCTCCGAGCGCTGGGACAATATGCTCCATGACGCGGTTTATTATGAAGGCGCAGATAAGGTTTACACCAGCGCAGGCTTCTTCGCTGCCGCAAATACCGCGCGCACCGAGGACAAGCTGCTCACCTTTGCGGAGTATGTCACCTCTGAGAACGCAGAAACCACACGCAACCGTCCGTATGCGGTAAAGAAGGTGCTGGAGGATAATCTGCTTGGCGAAACGACTTCGTTCAGCGAGGCGTCCTCTTCCGCAGCTCCTGACCTGACTCTGGTCAAGGAAGTGACCAAGGACGGTCAGACAAGCTACCAGTCCATCAGCGAAGTAAATGAGGGTAAGGACGCAGTTCTGCTCGTTTCCGGCAGCAAGGCAGCGGCATATCTGGAAAAAATGAAAGAGAATGCCAACAGCCAGCTTTACCTCAACACCACCTCGGCGCTGAGCAAGGATGCATACTCCATCGACACCGAGAAGAACACCATCACCATTCCGGCAAACCAGCTCAAGCTGGGCGATAACGCGCTGACGCTGCAGGTCGATACCTTCCAGAAGGTGCGCCTGACGCTGACCGTTGCAAAGCAGCTAGAGAAAAACCTTTCTCTGTCGGTTGCCGAGACTACCGAATCGGGCAAGCCGATCGTATTCACGGTAGATGGCTCGAACGGTGATTTCCTCAAGAATCTGGCATCTGTTAAGCTGGATGACAAAACGGACATCGGTACTTACGGATATTACGGTTACGGTTCCGAAACGGCTTATTATGTAATCGGCAAGGATAACAAAACCATCTCTCTGTATAACGTACCGTCCGGTGAGCATACGGTTGCTATTTCGGCAAAGTACTATGGTGAGCCGCTGACGGCAAAGTTTACGGTTAATGCAAAACCTGCGGAAGCTGCAAAATCCGCACCGACGGTTTCCAGTGCTGAAAAGAAAACGGATACCAGTTATATGGGAACGTATTCCTACTATCGTCTCAGCTTCACCGGTCTGAATGCATCTGACCTCACAACATATCTGGCTAAAGTAAATCAGGTCAAGGTGAACGATACTGTTTTGACCCGCGGCTATTCCAGCAGCAGCCTTGCGGACAACAACTTCCGTCCGGCTGCAACCGATACCACTTATAGTACGTCTGCATACGATGTTCTCGATCTGCCCGTTAGCCTGTTTGCCAATGCCGGTGACTATAAAATCAAACTCACCGCAGATGGCTATACTGATGTAGAGTATACGCTGACGGTTGGTGATTCGAGTAGTTCCGGCGGCTCTGCGGTAACAGCACCGACCGAACTGCCGACGATTGAAAAAACTCAAGATTCTTCTGGCAATCAATATTACCTTCTGACATTTTCCGACGCCGCAGAGTGGCTGAGACAGCTTGACACCATTACGGTTGATGGTTCGGAATATAAAGTTGGCGGAGACCGCTTATCTACAAAAACATATCGCATTGATGCCGACAACCAGACTATTGCAATGTGTTTTCCCAGCGAACTTTGGTCCACAACTTATAATGTAGTATTTGTTGGCACAAATACCACTTCTAATTTGACTCTGAAAATCACCATTCCGGGATTTACCGGAGAACCTTCGGTGTCTAAGTAAGAAAAAAGGAAACCCTCTCGGGTTTCCTTTTTTTCTTTACCGATATTCCGCCAGCAGACCTTGGCAGCCTTCCCACAGGTCGTTCCATGTGGCATCAAAATCGCCGGTATACCACGGGTCAGCGACCTCTTCGCCCTGTCGGTCGGTAAAATCCAGCAGCAAATGCAGCTTTCCATCCGGATCGCCGCCGCAAATGCGCTGCATGGTGTGCAGATTCGACCGGTCCATGCCAATCAGCAAATCAAACCTATCATAATCTGCGCGCGTCATCTGCCGCGCCGCATGCTGCCCGCACGGGATTCCCTGCTCAAGCAGCTTGCGCCGCGCCGGCGGATACACCGGATTGCCGATCTCCTCACGGCTGACAGCCGCCGATTCAATCTCCCAGTCATCCGCGACGTCTTCTCGCTTTACCAGTTCCTTCATGATATATTCTGCCATCGGACTGCGGCATATGTTGCCGTGGCAAATGAATAATACTTTAATCATCTTTTTATATCTCCATTTAAGTCTTGTATTTCTTCTCAAACGCTTGATATTTCAGGGTTTTCCGACTTTTGAGTTTTCCTTTCTTTTCAAGGTATCTTCTCAAATCTTCTCGTATTTTCTTGTGTTTTTCCCTGCAATCTTGGTAAATCCGTTGGTAAAGCAAGCGTCCTTACCAACGGGCTTTTTTAACTATTCGCTATCCGATATACTTCTTCCTTTGCATCATCAAAATTCACATGGGTGTAAGTGTTCAAGGTTACACTGATGTCTGCGTGACCCATGATATACTGCAAGGTTTTCGGATTCATCCCGGATTTTGCCATATTAGAGCAAAAGGTGTGCCTGCATACATGAGGGGTAACTTTCGGCATCTGGATACGGTAAATCCTGTTGTATTTCTGAATGATATGCTCCATGTACTTCTCCCAGTGAAGGGCAACCATCGGCATATCGTTTTTATCCAAAAATAAAAATCCAGCGTATCCTTCCACCATCGGTTCAACTTTTGGTGTCTTTCGGTTGGCAATAATTCTGCGAAAACACGCTGCGACAGCTTCCGTCATCGGCACATAGCGGATGCCTTTGTCAGTTTTTGGCTCTTCAATTACATACTGCATCTGTGCAGTACGCTGTAACTGATGGTCTACCTTAATACGCATTTCTCCAAACTCGATTTCTGAAACCGTCAATCCACAGAACTCTGAGATACGAAGCCCTGTGTGAAAAAGAATATAGATTGCATCATAGTATCTGCTGAAATGTTTATCTTCCTGAATAAACTTCAACAAATCTCTCTGCTGCTTTCGGGTGATCGCTTCTCTGGTAACAGAATCATTGACAATGACGGAGGCAAGCTCAAATTCAAATGGATTTTTACGAAGCAAATCATCATCTACCGCCATCTGAAATGCCGGTCTGAGAACTCCCCTGATAGAATGAATGGAACTATATCCCCGCCCATCAATTTGTTGGAGCTTAATCAACCATGCCTTGGCGTCTGACAAACGCACCTTATCAATTCGCAGATTCCCAAAACTCTCTTTTTTCAGCATATTGATGACCGTTTTATATCCGGCAACCGTATTGTGACGAACTCCTGTTTTCAATGAAACATACTTTTCTACCAGTTCCAAAACAGTATAGTTGCCACCGTTGGTTACGATACGGTCAAACAAATCCGCTTCAATCTGTTTTTCTTTCTCACGCAGGGAAGGCTCCCGCTTCTTCCCCTTTGGCATTGGGTCATTCTTGTCTAAACGCCAGCTGTATACATTTTTCTCTTTTCCGTCCTCATCAATATAGCGGAACCGATACCTCCCATCTTTACGCTGGTACTCGCCCTCTCGCAAAATCCGATTACGGTTATCTCGTCTTTTCTCACTCATCGTGAACTCTCCTTTCAAAAAAGAGAGCCAGACTTGCGCTCTTATCATAGCACAAATCCAGCTCTCCGCATAGTTATATCATGTGAAATCGGTAAATCTGTCAGCTCTGTTTACACAGCAGTAGCCTGATCCAGATACCTCTCAAATTTCTCACGCTTAATGAGGGCACGATTGCCGTTCATCACATAAAAATCCTCATTGGGATGTGTGTCAATAAGCGTTCTCAATTTTCCTTCGCCGATATGATAATATCTGGCTGCTTCCTCAATGGTAAGCGTATATCTACGCCACACCGGAATATCCGAGTAATTTTTTCCTTCAATATTCATCTTATTATTCGCCATAGGCAGTTATCCTCCATGCATGAAAATAGCCAGACAGAGGGTGTCGGCAACGAAGTCCG
>NZ_QUDX01000026.1:0-11071 GCF_003477715.1 Butyricicoccus sp. AF35-5AC | reverse complement strand
TTTGATGGTATATTGCTGGGCATAGGCGATAACTCCTGTAAATCGGGGTAGTTCTTGATAAAAAGAAAAGGAAGACCCTAAAGAGCCTTCCTTTCAGGTCACAGGCCTCACGGGCTTCTGCGACACTAATCACTGTAAACAGTATAGCATGGCAATGCCGGCCTGTAAAGCGCCGAGAAAGGCATTGTTGTTCAGACGGTATTATTCCCGCATTGTCGAAAGCAGCGTCACGCTGGTCAGCACAACATCCGCCTGCGGCGGCTGAGGAGGGGACCAGATGTTGGGACGAACGGCCTGAAGATGGTTATTTACGATCAGGTTCTTTCCGAGCGACTGCTGCAGTTCAACGATGTCTGCCGTTGTCAACTCATGATCGCGGATGATGTTGGTTTCGCCGAAGCCCTTAACAGGATTCTGTTTGGCAACATAAACGGTGTATGCGTAGCCGATATAGTAGAGATAGTTCATGAGCGGTTACCTCTTTATATGTTGACTTGTGCTCACATTGAGCAGAGGCTAATGCCAAACCCTCAGCATTTTGAGGTTTTGGAAGAAGATAAAATTACATGGTACTCAAACCCGGAACCGGTGAGAGTTTTGGCAAAAAAGGTTTGGAAGAAGATAAAATTACATGGTACTCAAACACTTCATGCCTGCACGTTACGGCGAGAAAAGTTTGGGAGGCGGAGAAAATTACAGGGTTCTCAAATCTTATGCGAATGAGGAAACGGCGTCCTCGCGATTTGGAAGGGAATAAAATTGCAGGATGCTCAAACGACGCCGCCATCTGAAGCAAACAAAGCAATGTTTTGGAAGCGAAAGAATTGCAGGGTACTCAAACAATGCAGGAAGGCCGTGTTAATTCCCGAGAGGTTTGGAAGAAGATAAAATTACATGGTACTCAAACGTCACATGACCATATGCGCGTGGCGTAGATGGTTTAGAAGAAGATAAAATTACATGGCACTCAAACTCGTGCTGCTACCAATCCACTCGATTTGGTGGAGAAAAAGCTACATGGTACTCAAACTTCGCAGCTGCTCGTTCCGGAAGGTGATCCGGGTTGGAAGAAGATAGAATTACAGGATACTCAAACCTCATCGGCGGAGGCACTGGTTTGGACGAGAAAGAAATTACATGGTACTCAAACCAAGAAGGTGGACTACCGGTTTAGAAGAAGATAAAATTACATAGTACTCAAACCGCTTGTCCAGCTGCTGAAAACAGTTAGCCAGTTTGGAAGAAGATAAAATTGCAAGGTTCTCAAACCAGGATTGCAGCCGAGGCGGAACCTACCCCGGGTTGAAAGAAAATAAAATTACATGGTGCTCAAACTATAATCGCAATTGCGATAGAAATGTGTTGGGTTAGAAGAAGATAAAATTGCAGGGTGCTCAAATCCCCTTGCGCGACGAGAGCAGTCAGCCGAGCTTTGAAAGCGGAAGCAATTACAGGGTTCTCAAGCTGGATGTGCGGTGTGCCGGACTCGCCAACTGGTTTGAGGGGAATAGAATTACAGAGTTCTCAAACGCATGTTATACTTTGCTCCACGGCGTTTTGAGGGTTTGGAAGAAGATAAATTACAAGGATCTCAAACTTACGAGTGTGTTCGCACCTGAGCAGCTATGGTTTGGAAAAAGATAAAGTTACAGGGTTCTCAAACGGCTGAAATCGCAGGAAACTCAAACGCGCGATAAAGAAGACATACGCCGCCGGAAGGTTTGGAAGAGAAAGAAATTACAGGAAACTCAAACCCGCGTGAAAGCAATAGATAATTGGCTTGCGTTTTGGAGGAGAGTAAAATTACAGGGTTCTCAAATCTTTTGCGAATGAGGAAACGGCGTCCACGCGATTTGAAAGGGAATAGAAATGCAGGGCACTCAAACGCCGAGGGTTGGGAGGATATCCGAATGAGTGGTTCGGAAGGAAATGGAGTTACAAGGTTCTCAAACGATGTACAATATCGCTCCTAAGTCGCCACCTTGGGTTGGAAGAAAGTAAAATTACAGGCCATTCAAATAAGAGAGAAAAAATTGCAAGGCTCTCAAGAAGGGTACCCAAAGGGTCCAAATTGAAAACTCGAATCACAAACGCTTGGTCGCAAGAGGAGATAGACTTGTGCTCACTTTGAGCAGAGGTTGATGACAAACATCGCCGGAAGATTGAAAAGAGGAGAAAAGATTACAGGATACTTAAACCAAATTTTCACTTGCTGCCTTTTCTGTGGAAAGAGAAAGAAATTACAGGACTCTCAAACTCGACATGTATCCGCTTATGTTCCCGACATGGTTTGGAAAAAGTGAAACCGCAGGGCAGAAAATGGTATCAAATGTTGTTTCATTTTCTCAAGAGAAGTAAAAAAGCTAAATTACAGGGTTCTCAAGAATACAGACCGCACCCAAAGCCTATGGTGATTTGGAAGGAAATCGAATTGCAATGACATGATACTCAAACAAGCTATTGGCAGCGAGCGGTTTGGAAGGGAATAGAATTACAGGGTTCTCAAACATCATGCCGTTCTCTTATCCGCGCCTAATCGTTTTGAAAGCAGAAGAAATTGCATGGTACTCAAACAAACCGGACAGATGATTTTGTGCAAAAGTAGTTTTGAAAACAGAAGAAATTGCAAGGTTCTCAAATAAATGAAGATGTAAATCTGTAAATGAGGATGTTTTAAAAGGGGGGAAATTACAGGGGCTCAAACGAGTGAAGAATGAGATCAGCGGTATGCGCTGGAATTACAGATCAACTCAAACAAAAAGAGAATACTGGCTGAGTATGGTTGGGTTGGCGGTAAAGAGCTTTTGAGAAAAGAAATTACACGGTACTCAACGGTTCTCAAACCTATACACAGGTCAAAGATATCGGCCGCCTGATTTGGAAGAAGATAGAATTACAGGGTACTCAAACACACACTCAGGTGTAACACTCGGCAGGCGGTTTGGAAGAAGATAAATTACATGGTACTCAAATGGACATAGAGAAATCCACACACCCCTCAATGGTTTAGAAGAAGATAAAATTACATGGTTCTCAAACTCGAAAAGATGTTCCGAATGTTGCACCGTGGGTTTGGCAGACGTGAAATTACATGGGTTCAAACCGGATTTTTTCGATGTGCCGATGGATTTCCGGTTTGGAAAGGTGTGAAGTTGCAGGGTTCTCAAACGTCAAGATGAGCCACAGCGTTGTAAGGAAGCAAAATTGCATGGTACTCAAACAACTGGTTAATCTCAAGTATTTTGAAAAGATTATATCCAACATTCAGCGTTTTGAAGGCTTGGAAGAAGGTAAAATTACATGGTGCTCAAACTACGAGGCCGGACGGGCCATTCTCGCGCTTGGTTTGGAAGAAGGTAAAATTACATGGTGCTCAAGCCCCTGATGTTGCCGGCACGATATTTGAAGGGAAATGGAATTGCATGATGCTCAAACTGGCTTTCGAGCCGGAACACGCTTTGGAAGTGGAAGAAATTACAGGACACTCAAATACACGCGCGAAGAGGCCGAGAAAGGGGCCGGTTTTGGAAGAGGAAGAAATTGCAGAACACTTAAATGCAGAAACATGGATTGCTTTTGATTGAAAGTTGCAAATCCGCAAGCTAACGATGTTCATACAATGCAGAAGTTAAGCCGCACTCGCAGAACCAGACCAAGCCACGAAAAGCATCGGTAAATCCAAGACGAAATTGCAGGGTTCTCAAACAGGCTGGCGGTCATGCACAGTTGACCGTATGTTCTGGAAGAGAAAGAAATTACAGGGTTCTCAAATGCATGTATTGACTCAAAAGCGCTTTGAGGGTTTGAAAGAAGATAAAATTGCAGGGTACTCAAAGCGACCGCGCTTATCGTATTATCCGGAGCCGGATTGGAAAGCAAAAGAGCCTGATAACAAGAGAGTATAAACTTGTGCTCACAATGAGCAGAAGCAAATATTTCAACCGCAACATTTTGAGGCTTTGAAAGTAGAAGAAATTACAGGGTTCTCAAACATTATTATTGGCCAGTTGAATTGGGGAATGGGTTTGGAGGAAGATAAAATTGCAGGGTTCTCAAACAGCAGAAAAAATCAATCGGAAATGTCATTTGGTTTAGAAGAAGATGAAATTACAGGGTACTCAAACGGTCAGTGTTGCTTTGTTCTTTTTTGCGTTGGTTTGGAAGAAGATAAAATTACATGGTACTCAAACGCACAGAAATATACAGGAAACAACGAATTTGGTTTGGAAGAAGGTAAAATTACATGGTACTCAAACACACGTTTTCTGTTACGGTACCGACGATGCGGTTTAGAGGAAGATGAAATTACATGGTACTCAAACTATCGCTCTGGGACACAAGAGGGTCGATACGGTTTAGAGGAAGATGAAATTACATGGTACTCAAACGAGTACGGCGTTGTCTATCTTGATGAACAAGGTTTAGAAGAAGATGAAATTACATGGTACTCAAACTGGATTACTTTTCGAATGATAGCGAGAGTCGGTTTGGAGAGGGTGTGAAATTGCAGGGTACTCAAACATCGGAAAATCAAAGAGCCGCTGTTTTGTAAGGAAGCAAAATTACATGGTGCTCAAGCCCTACAGCCGTTAAAAATCACGAATGTGCAGGGTACTCAAACTCGCGTGCATGGCTGGTTACTTACGCGGTTTTAGAAGAAGATAAAATCACATGGTACTCAAACGCGATAGCATATCACCGCTGCGCCGCCCAGGGTTTAGAAGAAGTTAAAATTACATGATTCTCAAACTTTTTCATTGTTATTTCCGCTTTGGAGAAGGGCAAAATTGCATGGTTCTCAAATAAACCAGTGGACAAGCTGCGCCCAATGGAGCTTTGGAAGAAGAGTAAAATTGCATGGTTCTCAAACATGTACCATAACATCATCAGCATCATCCTGGGTTTGGAGGAGTGTGAAATTACATGGTACTCAAACACATGCTACACTTTCCAGCCAGAACACACTTGGAAGCGGAAAAATTGCAGAATTCTCAAACAAGGATGTAAGCGGTTTTGCTTTGTAATTATTATACCATATCCTGATAGAAAAGCAAACATTTGTTCTATTCGTTTGAGAGCAGAAAAGGGTGAAGTTTAGAATGTGCTTCACAGAGGACGTAGATATTCCCTGATAAAGAATGATAAAAATGATTATGTGAGAAACAAAAAAACAGAATTTAAGAAACGGAAAGGAAAACGTACATGATTTATTATGATGATTTTAGAGCTTTTGCAAAAGAGCATGAAGATGAAATTTTCGCGTATTTCGTTCGAGATGGAGAAGATGCTGCGCAGTATGGCACGATCATTGAGGTAGTGCCGCTGCCGGACGCAGATTTCCTGATTGGCTTCAATGTATGGACAGAATGCTATAACGATAAGGATTTCATGCTGTACCAGCAAGATGATCTCGAATATTATAAGCTGAGCGAGATTCGTCTGGGTATCAATCCGCATTTCGAAGCAGCAAGAGTTCCGCTAATGGGATAAGAATAAAACGCGGATGAAACATGAACGGCGAAAGGAGGTGATAAAATGAGCAAAATGGTCTATCTCCCGTATGTTCACTTTGAACAGGAAGAAGGAGAAGCGGAGGGTACCGGCTGGTACTTTACGCAGTATAATACAGAAACAGGAGAAGGTCGAGGCTGGCACGGAACAGAGTTCATGCCGGACTGCTTCTTCGAAACGAAATGCGAGAATGGAGAGCCGGAAACAAAGTTCTTTGATGTGCGTACCAATGAGCCAATCAAGCAGTGGAGTTGGCCGGAACCGCAGGATGACAATGCGTTCACAAACTATGGCTCGCTGGCTGAGTTCGTTGCGAATAATTCGCAGAAGGTGTTCCGTATTGTTGACCTCGATGAAGAAGCATACGACTGCTCATGCACAATTTATGGCCGATTGACTACATTGGTCGAACTGGCGAACAAGGATGCTCTGCTGGGCATTCAGGTGCTGCAGGAGAGCGATGACGGCAAGCTGTATGGAACGGATACGCTGGAATACTACAAACTCAGTGAGATCCGCCTGACAAGCTGCAAGGAGGACATGAAACGATATTATACCGATGAAGCTGCTGAGTGGATAGCCAATTACACATGGAATGCGTATGGTTCGTTCAGTAGATTTGCAGAGAAGAACAAAGACAGGGTCTTTCGAGTGATCGTAAAGCCGGAGTTCTGCGGCGATGTCCCGGAAGACAGCTTTGATGCAAGACGCTGTAAGATGTCTTCTGTCGTAACGCTGCCGGATGATGATGTCTTTATTGGGTTGCGGATGCTTGATATTGCGCAGGTGGAATACCGAAAACTGAGCGAGGTTCATCTGCAGTGGCGTGCAGACGATAATCAGCCTGAGTGATCGGGCCAAAAGAAAACCTCTGCTCATATTGAGCAGAGGAGGATGTGTGCTAACAAGAAACCAGCAACCGCAAAATGTTGCAAACACTTGAAAGCCAACTTTCAAGTAACTTACAAGTAGTTTCAAGTAGAAGCTGCTTTCCGCCAATGACTTGCATTGGTTTTGATAAAGAAATGAAAATGAAATGCTGTTGCCCGTCCTCAGATGCGACAGGAGGACGGGCAATGGGACGAATGTGAAATTTAATTACTGAAGATTAGAAACGCTTACAGCACATTGTAGCGCTTATTTATCCCATGCCTCAGGAGCCGCCCCCGCCACCACCATCATCGACGCCAGCAGTGCACAAGTGATACCGTAACGATAAAAAACAATCTGCAATGCCTATTGCTTATATGGGCATCGGAACCCGAGAGCATAGAATCATAGCAATAATACCAATCAGTATAGTTACGATAAGAATAATGCATGCAATCTCAATTTTGTATTCTTCTTTGTGCAGTTTGAACGCTGCAATAAGAACTATGGCACTTACAAGTGCGATAATACCTATTCCTTTCCATAACCATGAAAGTTCATGTATTAACTGCATTGTGGTCACTTCCTTTTTGAAATCTTGTAGAAAAAATATGGGATAGGATCACCCCACGTGTGTGGGAAAAGGCTTAAAATTATCCCGGTAACAATGGTCCATATTAGCCATCTACATTTATAAATATCGAAAATCTGGTTTTTGTAACACAAGAACAAATTGCATAAAAAACTCCGTCTAACCGCAAGGGTATAGATGGAGTAGGGATTTTCGATTATGTGAACGTTAATTTGACTGAGGGATATGCAGCATTCTAGCAGTTTCAAGCCATGCGATTTCATTGGACTCCAGCTCTTTGATGGCCTCAAGGCGAGTATCTCCTTGGGCGACACAGCCTTTCAAATGCAGGCTCTTGGCGATCCAGACACGATGCCCATTGACGCTCTCACGGCTTATGGCGTAGGGATACAACATGAAGAACAGCTCCTTTAGCAATAAAAACGGGTTCATATGATAAGGTACAGAACAAGAATACCCACAAAAGTTGTTGCCATTCCTGTGAGAAAACATCCCATAGTCAAAGAACCAGGAGAGGATTTGCTCGAGTCTTCAATTAGAAACACAGCAAGCAGAAGGACGAGCCCGAAACAAAGCAAAAAAGCGCCTGCATGAATGTTAAGGGGGATTATCATTTAGAGTTCTCCTTGTTTATGCAGATTTTGAAGGTAGAGGATTTTGCATAGGTCTCAAACAAGTTAGTTGACATCACGACAACAGATGTCGTTTTAGAAGTAAGTGATTTTACATAGGTCTCAAACTCATCGAGGTTAAGGCACGCATCTCGGCTATGAGTGGAGGTATTTCGTTTTACATAGGTCTCAAATTTCTACCCAAAAAAACCCGAGGTTTGGAGGTGTATGGTTTTACATAGATCTCAAACATACCCGCCAGAAACTGTAATCTTATAACTGATTTGGAGGTATTTCGTTTTACATAGGTCTCAAACCGCTTTTCAAGCAAGTTGTTGATACCGAACGGTTTGGATATATTTCGTTTTACATAGGTCTCAAATTTCTACCCTAAAAAACCCGAGGCTTGGAAGCATCTCGTTTTACATAGGTCTCAAACTATAAAGGCAAAATAAACAGAGCCCCGAGGTTTGAAGGTATTTCGTTTTGCATAGGTCTCAAACCATATCGAGCAAAAAGCGGGGATAAGCGAGAGTTTTGGAGGTATTTAATTTTGCATAAGTCTCAAACCTCAAAGATCACTGATAAAACGATGGGTAGATAATTTAACATAGGACTCAAAAGCCAGTCCAAAAGACTTTTACATATAAGAGAAAGGTCTTAATCTTTCCGAGTAGCTTTGTTGTAATCAGCCTGTCCAGCCGCAATAACAGCGGTCACGCAAACGACCGTTGCGAAAAGACACAGGCCAGCAATAATGCCGATGATAAACAAAGAAATCGCCTCCTATATATAAGCGAAAATGGTTGTGAATTTACAAGGTTAAGTAACTCAAACGCGCGTAGCGGACCAGGATAGCCGATAAAAGAGGTTTGACATAGGCTCAAACGATAATTTAACGCCCCTATGAGATAGGCAGGTCACTGGGAAGCCGCAATCAGGTAATTTACATAGGTCTCAAACGCACGACCGTTCAAAACGAAGACTGTATCACGTTTAGAGGTATCGGATTTTACATAGGTCTCAAATTAAGCGCGAACCTATGTTGGAATGCCGTCGGTTTTGGAGGTAAGTGATTTTACATAAGGACTCAAACAGGGCAGTAACAGTCGTCTGGAAATCGAAGAAATAGAGGTGTTTGCTGTTTTACATAGGTCTCAAACTGCAATCGTAAACCCTATTCTCTTTGATTTAGATGCAAGATAGGACTCAAACCCTGATGGAACGGATATTTCATATCCGGTTGGAGGTGGATAGTTTTACATAGATCTCAAACAGAAAAGATATGTGGACTAATCAGGTAAGAGTTTGAAGGTGTCCTGTTTTACATAGGTCTCAAACGGCAGGCACAGGATTGTAATAGGTTGGTGGTTTAGAGATAGTTTGTTTTACACGAGACTCAAACAAATTACTGATTTGCGGTCTATTTTCCTTTGTTTTGGTTTTACATAAGTCTCAACATAGGTCTCAAACTTAAACTGTATTTGCAAAAACAGGTTTTGGAGGTGAGTGATTTTATATAGGACTCAAGCGTTACGTAGTCGCACTTCCAGCGCACGGCAAACGGCTGGTCTGTTACATCGCCGATAGAGATGGGTTTGGAGGTGAGTCATTTTACATAGGACTCAAGCAGAAAAAAGGTCATCAGATTGCCTCCTTTTGTTTTGGAGTTGAGTGATTTTACATAGGTCTCAAACAGAGAAAGATATGTGGACTAATCAGGCAAGAGTTTGAAGGTGTCCTGTTTTACATAGGTCTCAATTATCGAGATATTTTCCCCTGAGAGTGATTTGGAGGCATTTGTTTTGCATGGATTGTAAAAAATAGGACTCAAATGACCGGTCTGAACGGTGATAATAAGGTAAATGATTTCACATAGGTCTCAAACTATAGGCAAGCTATAAGAGGATGATAGGAGTTTTGTTGGTATGTTGTATTACAGAGGGCTCAAATTATGTATGAGGTATGGGACGAAAAGAATTTTTAAGTGTGAGTAATTTTACATAGGTCTCAAACAATTGCCGATGCCGTTGCAAGTGAGGATAGATTTTGGAGGCGTTTGATTTTACATAGGTCTCAAACAATGAACTACCGCCAAAGAAATCAACAGCGGTTTTGAAGGTGAATCATTTTACATAGGTCTCAAACTCTGTACGCAGCTCCACACGGAAACAAGACTTTAGAGATGAGTAATTTTACATAGGCCTCAAACGACTGCACGGCTTTGAGGTAGGTTTGGATGTATCTCATTTTACAGAGGTCTCAAACAAACAAACAATCACATATTTTCATGGAGGCATTCATCGCCGCAATAACAACGCATCGCAAGTGTACCTTTACTATGACGGTTGATGATTTCAAATGCCGTATGCGTGGGCATCTCTATAATCCAGAATCCATTGCGGCAATAGCTCTTCGGCGGAAGATAACCGAATTCGAAGAGATCTTGTTTAATAGTCTCAACTTCAGCTTCGGAATCACACATGCTTAAAGGCCAAATGACCAGTGTGTTGCGGTTAGCAAAATTAGACTTTAGATATGAACGAAGCATATCGTCAATGGTTACATGTTCTAATTTCATAATAGCCTTCTTTCTTTGAACGCAACATTTGCTTTGTAATTATTATACCATATTCCAGTGAAAAAGCAAACAATTGTTCGATACCCGGACTTATGCAGTTTTTGCATTAGCGAAAGGGAAGTGAACTGTGATATACTACAAAATTTGCGTCAGAATCGCTAGTATGGCAGAGGACAAGTGGTTCGGAAAGAACCCTTACTCTTACCCGTACCGTACCTCATACGCCGTCTACACGTCGCTGCAGCCTATTCCATTTTGCACTTAGCAGGGTTGACATTGGTATGGTATAATGCAGGGTTTGGGCACTTTTTATTTGTCCAGGGCAAAAATAGTCTTCAAATAAGAAAGAGAAAAGAGGTGTGAAAAATGAGAAAAATGGTCTATCTCCCATATGTTCGTTTTGAGCAGGAAGAAGGAGAAGGTCGAGGCTGGCATGGAACAGAGTTCATGCCGGACTGTCTCTATTAGGTTGCGGATGCTTGATACTGCGCAGGTGGAATACCGGAAACTGAGCGAGGTTCATCTGCAGTGTCGTGTAGACGATAATCGGCCTGAGTGATTGGGCAAAAAGAAAACCTCTGCTCATATTGAGCAGAGGAGTGTAGAAGCCAAGGCCCATCAGCTTTTACGCCTAACAAAACCATAGTAACATCTCCGTGGAATCACTCCCACATATGTGGGGAAAATTGCTTTGTAATTATTATACCATATTCCAGCAAAAAGCAATTTGTTCCATTTATCGGTGGGAGAAAATGCCAACCGTTTCTCGGTATCGGTTGAATGCGGAACGCCAGAACGATGGGGTTTTAACGTGTCATTTGTATGGTTTTTAACGTGTGGAATACAAGCAGTGATACCGTAACGATAAAAAATCAATAAATGACACGTTAAAAGTGCCAGTAATGA
>NZ_QUDX01000025.1:0-11645 GCF_003477715.1 Butyricicoccus sp. AF35-5AC | reverse complement strand
GTGGAAAAAATATATTGATAATATAACGCCCTGATAGGGGGCTGGCAGGGGTGCTCAGAGGGGGGCCGGAGTTGGTCGAAAAGCGACCGATTTTTTTGTCGGGAAAAGGTAAAAAACTGTATTGATAATATAACGCCCTGATAGGGGGCTGGAGGTGCATGGGGATGTATGATATTTTAGGTGCTTTGAAAGCGCTGTTTGAGGAAGTTCACTATATGGACTTTTATCGGGACATCTTTCCGGAGGGCTCCTTTGAGGAGCGCGGTGAGTATGAGGACGGGAAATATAATGGTATAGCGATTGCTATTGAGAAAGGCAGCAAGCGTGCAAAGCGTATGACGATTACTGATGATCTTGATACGATTGCGGATATGGTTGGGTCACATGATTTCTGTCTTATGAGCCCGATCAGTTATGCAGGTAAGAGTCGGAAGTCCTCCAATGCTCGGTTTATGTATGCGTTGGCTATTGATCTTGATGGTATGACGGAGCGGAAGCATTGGGATTTTTTTATGGAGCAGATCAACCGTGGTCATGAGATGTTGCAGTTTGTTTGGGGTCTGCCGCGGCCTACGTATTTGGTATCTTCCGGCTCAGGTATCCATATTTATTATGTCTTTAAGCAGCCTATTCCGATGTTTAAGAACATTGTTGAGGAGTTGGAGAAGCTGAAAAGGCGGCTGACTTGGCAGGCATGGACACAGGGCGCGTCCTCGCTGCATGATAAGGTGCAGTATGAGAGTTTGTTTCAGGGTTTTCGTGTGGTTGGTACGATTACGAAAGATGGTGGTCGCTGCCGTGCCTTTTCGGTCGGTGAAAAGGTTACAGTAGAGTATTTGAATAAGTTTGTGCCAGAGGATCATCGTGCTGTGAGCTTTGTTTATAAGTCTGATTTACGGCTCGAAGATGCGAAGAAGAAGTATCCAGAGTGGTATCAGCGGCGTATTGTGGAGAAGCGACCGAGGAATACATGGACTTGTAAGAAAGCAGTTTATGACTGGTGGATTAGGAAGTTAAAAGAGGGTGCCGAACAGGGACACAGATATTGGTGTATTATGACTCTTGCGACATATGCGCAGAAGTGTGGAGTACCCCGAGAAACGCTCGAGGAGGACGCATACGGCCTTATTCCATTCATGAATACAAAAGGTGATGAGTTCACTGAGGACGATGTTATGCACGCTCTGGAGGCTTATACGGATAGCTATGCTACATATCCGATTGATACGATTGTGTGGCGTACCGGTATTCAGATTGAGAAGAACAGGAGGAATGGTCAGAAGCAATCTGATCATCTGGAGGAAGCAAGAGCAATTCGAGATATTCGTATGCGCCGACAGGGGCGTAAATGGACGGACGGTAATGGTAGGCCGGACAAGCTATCTGTGGTAGCTGAGTGGCGTTCTGAGCACTCAGAGGGGACGAAAGCGGAGTGTATCAGAGAAACTGGATTGAGTAAAAAGACAGTATATCGTTGGTGGGAAGAGGCCGGTTTAATGAATTTACGCGAATATACGAACAAAGAGAAGATGGTTCAGCTGTCTGGTGATGAGAGCCAGCGTAAGGCAGCTGAGATTGTGGCTGCGGTGACTGCGATTGCGAAGGAACGCGGGCTTTCGGAAGAAGAAGCCTATGAAGTGTTCTTGCATGGAAAGACCAGAAAAGAGCAGGTGCAGGAGCAGGAAAAACACATGGTTTTTGCGGAAAGTGAGGTCGATGCCGGGCTGCTGGTTGGGTGTGCGGCGAATGGTATTCGCCGGATCAACGTTATGCCGGACGATGAGTACATGAATTATTTAGCGACCGATTGCGTTAACGCTTTGTTTCCGCCCAAAACAGAAAATAAATGATGTTGATATTTTAGCATAATTACGCTAAAATAATAGTAAGGAGGTTGATGGTATGAATATGATTAGACCTGTATCGGATTTGCGAAATAACTTTGCGGACATTTCCAAAACAGTGCATGAAACGGCTCAGCCTGTGTTTTTAACCAAAAATGGGTATGGTGATATGGTCGTTTTGAGCATGGAAGCGTTTGAAAACTTGCAATTTGAAAGCGAGGTTTACTTCAAGCTGCAAGAGGCCGAGCGAGAGGCCGAGCTGACAGATCAGCGTTATTCCTCCAAAGATGTATTGAAAGCGATGAAAGCCGCTATTGGAGGGGAGCAGGGTGTATAAACTGGAGTACCTGCCTGTTGCCCAGCGAGATATGGTTGAAATCGTGCGCTATATCAGTGGAGAGCTGCAAAATCCTGCTGCGGCAGATCGTTTGGCTATGGAACTGGTGAACGCTGCGGAAAGCATACTTACATTTCCGTATGCGCTTCCGGCGTATCAACCAATCCGCCCGTTGAAGCGTGAGTATCGAAAAATCTTAGTGCAGAACTTTTTAATGCTCTATTGGGTGGACGAGGAAAAGAAGTTGGTGACAGTCGCTCGTGTGGTGTATGCTAAACGAGATGTTGCCAGATTGTTAGAGTAATAATCACAAGTAAATTTTATTTGCATTGCGCTTGCAACGCAAATAAATAAAGCATATAATATGGATGTAGAATATCAGTAATATGCTTTGAGGGGAGTGCTTTTATATGGCAACTAAGGGTAATATGACGCTTCGTATTGAACCGGAGCTGAAGAAGCAGGCGGCAGATTTGTTTCAGTCGTTGGGCATGGATTTGAGCACCGCTACGGGCATTTTTTACCGTCAGGCACTGCGCTATCATGGATTGCCGTTTGAAGTTCGTCTGGACGAGCCGAACGACATCACTTATGCAGCGATGAAAGCAGCGGAGAATGACGAAGATATGCACGGTCCGTTCGACAGTGTGGCAGATATGATGGAGGCCCTTAATGCTTAAACCGGAGTTTACGGGGCAGTTCAAGAAAGACTATAAGCTGGCGGTGAAGCGTGGCTGCGATCCGCAAAAGCTGAGTGCTGTCGTGGAATTGCTGTGCGAGGAGAAGCCTTTGCCGTCTGCCTACCGAGATCATGCGCTGACCAATTCGAAAAATTACAAAGACATGAGAGAGTGTCACATTCAGCCGGATTGGCTGTTGGTGTATAAGATTGAGCGCGACGCTCTGATCTTGAAGCTGATTAGAACTGGTTCGCATAGCGACCTGTTTTAAGGAGAGTGTGCCAGATGGCCAAAACGATCAAGGAAATTGCGGACGAATTGGGCGTATCAAAGACTGCTGTAAGTAAGCAAATCGCAAACCTTGGTTTGCGATCAAGTTTGCGAAAAAACGGAAACCAGTTTGCGATCGAAAACCAACAAGAAAAGTTAATAAAAATGGCTTTTCAGAAAAAAAGACAGCAAGAAATAGTGACTGAAAATTCGGTTAGCGATGAGCAATCGCAAACCAAATCGCAAACCACAAACGCCAACCAATCGCAAACCGCAAACCATGAAGTTTGCGATTTAGTTGGCGTTTTACAGACTACTGTTGATACGCTGCAAGCACAGCTGGCAGTGAAAGACGAGCAGATCAGAGAGTTAAACGCGAGGCTGGCGGAGTGCAGCACTGCATTGCTGGCAGCGCAGGAAACTGCGCGTGCGGCGCAGGCCCTCCACGCTGGGACAATGCAGCAGCAGCTTGCCGGTGGGGAAGATCGTGCATCTGCCGACGTGCCGGAGGATCGGGCAGCGCCGAAAGGACGGAGCTGGTTAAGCAGGTTCTTTAGGAGATAAAGGCTGTGAGAAGTAGATTATAGAAGTGGTTCAGACGGCTGTAAGCAATGATAATAAGCCCTGGTGTAGCACAAAACGCCAGGGCTTTTGCTGTATGTGTTTTGGACATTTAGAGTGGTTGATATTTACATATTTTAATGGAGATTGTATTATAATAGGTGAAATTTAGAGAATTGCATGAGATGCAATCTATAATTGCTCAAATGCAATCGTAGATTGGTTTATTTTAGTCGAATATGTGGGTAATATAGAGGTGTAATAAATGACTACAGCAGAGAAGTTAGTTCGCTTGAGAAAGGAGAAAGGTTTATCTCAGCTTCAGCTGGCTGAGGAGATCAATGTATCTCGTCAGGCTATATCAAGGTGGGAAATCGGGTTAGCGGTTCCCTCTCGGGAGAAACTCAGAGCATTGAGTGAGCTGTATAATGTATCCGTGGATTATTTGCTATCGGATAAAACGGCTGAAGATATGCAAAAAGTTTCTAAAACGGAAGATGAAGCAAAAGAAAAACCGTCAAACCATTTACGGGTGGGCCTAATAGCTTGCGTTGTAGTTATATTGCTGATTGTGGTGGGTGTTATGCTGCTGCATTTACATAACACTAATAAGCCGCAAAATGAAGTTCCAATTTCCGAAATGGAAACAGAAGAAGATGTCGTATTCTCTGGAGAGTTTTCGGTAGATTGGTAAGCGATTGTGAAGGGAAGTGGTAGCAATGAAAGTTAAGACAATTTTCGGCTCTATTTTGGCAGGAGTGCTTATCATTAATGGGGTCAATGTATCAGCTAATGCGGCTGATATTGCTCCCCAAAACGTTGAGCATCGAGATCATGTAATTGAACTGAGCCTTGGACGTGCATCGGGATCCTTTAATATGACGGTTCCTGCTAAATCTATTTTGCGGGCAGATAAGAGTTTCCCGTTAGAAGCAGGGGAAACTGTAACGATTAAAGCTACATACTCTCCGTTCTCTGCAAGCGTCGATTTTGGTTTGGTGGATAGCAAAGGTAAATTTCACTACTTAACCGTGAATAATGGCACCTTTGATAAGACCATTAAGGTTGATACCAGAGGAAATTATGTTTTTGCAGTGAGAAATAATTCTTCACAGAGTATTTCAGTTAGTGGTTATGTAAAATATTGAGATAAATACGGATGGAGTCTCATTATAGGCTCGAAGTATGACAACGTTACCGGTGAGAACAAAAGTAATAAAATCGCTTCAAGATCTTTGGAAAGTAGGTTTAGTTATGAGGGGAAGATTAAAAACCATCGTTTGTTCCCTTATGGGAGCAGTATTGATGATAGGATCCGCATCTGCGGTAACGGTGAACGGCTCCTTTTGTGGAATTAATGATTATCTAGATGAGCCCGATCGTGCTGGTGCTACATATGTTTCGAAATTAAATACCGAATTAGCTGTTGTATTTGGAAGTTCATATAACTACTCTGGAACATTGTTAAAGGACAGTCAAGTCACTGCGTCTGCATTAAAGAGCAGGCTGAATGCTTCACCGAAAACGATTTTTGCATTTTCTGGACACGGTTACGTGAATGGTCCGATGTCGTATGACAGCACAATTGTTCCGAAAGAGGCTATCCGAACACAACACCGATATGTGGTAATGTATTCATGCAACTGGATGACTAATAATGGATTGTCATCCGAGGTTACTCGAATATACAATACCTTTAATGGAACTCGTTTGCAATTGGGCTATGCATCTACGATGTATTTGGACAGCCGTGAGGGTTATATGTTTGGCCAAAATCTACAGAATCAGACTGTAGTGAACGCATTCCTAAGAGCGACTAGAGTCTACCAACCACAGCAAAAAAAGAACGATGTTATTGCACGTGTAATGGGATATACCAATGCCAAAAATGATTATATCACCACAACAAGCGCGGCACCATCTTATAGTAGCTCGAAAAATTCCTTTAGTATTATTGTTACAGAAACAATTCCACACACAGGAAGGAGCGTGTAGCATGAAAAATTTCGTTATTCAAAACCGTAAAATCTTTGTCACGACATGTGTCGCAGTGATGTTATGTGTCGTAACAGTCTTGCATTTTGCAGAACCGCAGGATGAGCAAATTCCGAAGTTAAATCTCCCTGCAGTTGGAAACATCGTAACAGCGAATACCCGTGTATCTATCGCGGATGCTGCCGAATCGGAGATCGACAACGCGAGCCAATCGTTGGCTGTATATCGTTTGAAACCGGTTAACATTAATCAGGAAAAGAAAAAAATCGAAGATTTATTTCAGGTGTCCTCATCTGATATAGGAACTTTTCCAACCGGAAATACATTATCTGATGGAACTACAGTTGGAATTGATGCGCAAACCGGCAGATGGTTTTATCAAAAACCAATCGACTTTGATGCAAAGGAAGGCACACTGTCGGACGCCGATGCCATCCAAATAGCTGAGCAGTTTATTGCGGACAACAATCTGTACCCGCTGCAGGAGCTAGGGGACGCGAAGGTTGGTACGACATCGACCGGGGATGCAACACAAGGGACAGAAGAAATTCTCAGAAAAAATGTATATTTCTACCCTGAGATTGCCGGAAAACCTGTATATGGAACATTTCGTATCTGCATTTCCGTATCAGGGACTGGAGAAATCGTTGGCGTTGACAAGTTTGCAAATGAATATACCTTGGTTGATGCTGATGTTGAAGGTAAGAACTATCATGAAGTAGCAACATCGCTGAGCGAAAATGAGTACACCCTAAATGCTGAAGTGGCTCCAAGCAGTATTTTGGTCGATTCTGTTTCTGATGCTTTCTACGCAGATCCAGAAAGTGAATATATCCAGCCAATTTACGTATTAGAGGGTTCCGAAGAAAACCAGACAGAAAAATACGACATTTGGATGGATGCACGATCAAACTAATTTTAGTGGGCCTAATAGCTTGCGTTGTAGTTATATTGCTGGTTGTGGGGGGTGTTATGCTGCTGCATTTACATAACACTAATAAGCCACAAAATGAAGTTCCAATTTCCGAAATGGAAACAGAAGAAGATGATGTTGTATTTTCTGGAGATTTTTCGGTAGATTGGTAGGCGTTTGTGAAAGGAAGTGGTAGCAATGAGAGTTAAGAAAATTTTCGGATCTATTTTGGCAGGAGTACTTATCGTTAGCGGGGTGGGTATGTCAGCTAATGCAGCTGATATTGCTCCGAAAAACGTTGAGCATCGAGATCATGTAATTGAACTGAGCCTTGAACGTGCTTCGGGGTCCTTTAATATGACGGTTCCTGCTAAATCTATCTTGCGGGCAGATAAGAGTTTCCCGTTGGAAGCTGGGGAAACTGTAACGATTAAAGCTACATACTCTCCATTCTCTGCAAGCGTAGATTTTGGTTTGGTTGATAGCAAAGGGAAATTTCATTATTTAACCGTGAATAATGGCACTTTTGATAAGACCATTAAGGTTGATACTCGTGGCAATTATGTATTTGCAGTGAGAAACAATTCCTCACAGAGTATTTCGGTTAGTGGTTATGTAAAATACTGAGTTTATAGACTATAGAGGTGTCTTTATGAAAAAAAAGCGAATTGGAATAATTGCGTTAATGCTTTCAAGTGCGCTCATCATTTCTGCATCGGCTACCATTAGCACTGTTTTCAAGTGCTCGGCGGCGGGAATTGATTATCAGGCATATTCGACATTAAATACGTCAAGCACTGCACCTAATAAATTAGCTGGAGGAGGAACAGTAGCAACTGTAAGCAAAAATACTGTGCCAGCTGGCTATATGATGATTAAGTCTACAATTATGACTTCGAATGGCGAAGTAGTAGGCAGCTCTAGTTGGACTCAAAATACACAATATGCAAATAATTTGGTTTCTAACATTAGCTATGCTTCTTATGGAACAGAAACATATTACGGACAAGCCCTTCTGAAACTTTACGAAGGTGGAGAATATAAACCACTGACAGTTACCAGAACTCCATCAATGACAAAGCCAACTCGTTCGTCTATGGCGAATAATAATCAGGAAACACAAGATAAAGATGCTATTTTCGTAAATGAGAATGGCTATACAATGGGTAATGCCACTACTGAAGATTCTTCTGAGATTAGAGATTTAGATTTTTATTCCGCTATTGGTGTCAATGGTAAAAAAGGATATATTCGAGCAAGTGAAATGAATGGGCCGAAAACGCTTGATGAAGCCGCGACTTATGACGATAGCAGTAAAGATATCCCTGTATATGCATCTGATGGTGTCACGGTCATTGATACTTTCCATATTTATGGACCCGAAGAAAGTTCCTCGACTGATACTATGGTTGCAGCTACTTCGTTAACGGAATAAATTACAAATTTTAAGATTAGGTAAAATAGCATAGAAAGGAGCATTTTTATGAGGTCTAAGAAGAATATGATTAAACGTTTAGTATCGTTGCTGTTATGTAGTGCTATTTGCGTTGTTGCGGCAGCTGCAGCAGATAATTGGCAGTATTCTAAATGGACAGCAACCGTGACTGGCAAGAGCAACATTAAGTATCATAGTAGAACCGCAATAACGGCTTCTAAGGGATTAGTTCGTTCGACAGCAACCATACTGACTACGGATGGTACACAGGTTCCAGCAAATTACGTTAAAGCATCTGCAGAGCTTTATCGAGGCCAGGCATTAGCTTCGTATGGAGGTCCTGTGACCAATGGGGCCTTGAGCACGGGTGTGACCGCGACTACAGGACAAGCAAGTGGTCAGGGAAAGTATACAGCCGAAGGAACTACTTACTACATGGGTAGTGATGGAGCGATGAAGGAAGTTGAGTTGGAAAATGTAAGTTATACGATGTCTACTCGTTCTAATAGCGATGTAGGTTTAATTAGTGAAGAGAATCAGATTCATACTAATTCTGTCGGAGAAACTTATGGAGAAGCGATGGCTGTAAAGCATCTGAATGTAGACGTAGATTTAATCTCTGCCATTGGAAAAAATGGAGCAGAGGGCTACATTAAAACATCGGATCTTCCGCATAATATTCCGGATTATGTTCCGTATGACCATGAGATTCCGGTCTATGAAAATGATGGAGTTACTGTGATTGATTCGTTTTTCATTTCTTCTGGATATGCAAACTAGGTAGAATAGTCAGAGTATTGAATGTGTGACAAATAGAAAGAAACCCTTGAAGGGTTTCTTTCTATTTGTATAAGTTATGACTGTGTTCTTTCCTATCTGTCCAGAGAAACAGGGCGGCGATTACCATGCTGTTACAGCATACATTCCGAAAAATGAGCGTCAAGGGTGGTTCATATGAACCACCCTTGACGCTCGTTTTTCTCCATGTGTCGCAGCAGGCAGGAGGGCAATCTGCCGCACTGGGGCTTGCTACCGCAAGCCCATCTCCCACACTTGACAACGATATGCCAGCTATGTATAATGAGGGTGTGGGAGATATATTGCAAGCTACCTAAAGTGTTACCACTTTAGAGCTTGTGAGGGGGCTGCACCCCCTTCAATCCCCTGCTTGGAGAACGCCGCGAACGAAAGAAAGAGAGGTTTCCCATGTTGTACGAAGATCAGAAAAAAGAGATCGAAACCATCAAAGAGCGGACACTCGTTTTGAAATTGTCCGATGCTGATTGCGACCGCATTTTGCAAAAAGCCACCAGCCACAGCATGACGGTTTCTGAGTTGTTGGAGAGCTTCATCGGTGATCTGGTTGATGGCACTTTCACCAATGGTTCGGACGAACGCTATCTTGCCGAGGACTGGTTCAACCGCTGCGATTTTGAGTGTGATGATAAGAGAACGCTGCTGTGGCATTTGCTGGAGCAGAACGCAGACCTCGAAAATTTTATCGAACTCTATGAGGAGAACGAAGAATACAAATCGCACCCAGAGGAGTTTGAGGAGCAGCGTGAAGAATACGAAATGGAGCCAGGTGACACGTTCGATTTTGAAGATGAATTGCAGTATTGGCTGGACGATTGGAAGCCGAGCAAGTTGAGTATGGCCGAAGAAGTAGAAGCAATCCGAGATTATGTAGAGGCACTGAGAAAATTTAAGGGAGAATAACGGCGGTCATGGCAAATAAGAGTAGACCGAAGCAGCTCTCGTTCCGAGTTAGTGAGGAGGAATGGGAGCTGCTGCAACAGAAAATTTCTGAAAGCGGCATGAACCAGCAGCGGTACATTTTGTCCTGCGTGCTGGGTAAGGAGATTGTAAATACGGACGGTATCAAAGAGATCGTGCCGGAGCTGAAACGGCAGGGCACGAACCTCAACCAAATCGCCCAAAGACTTAATGAGCGCGGCTATATTGATTACAAAAAAGAATTGCCGACGGTATTAGATGAGGTGAAAATAGTATGGCAGTCATTAAGGCAGTATCTTCAAAAGCTGGGATAAACACAGTCCTCGATTATGTAATGCAAGAGGAAAAAACTGAACAAAAGTTGCTGAGTGGCTTGAATTGCGTTCCTGATACAGTTAAAGATGAAATGAGAGTTACGAAATTATTGTGGGATAAGGACGGAGGGCGAACCTACAAGCATTTTGTTCAGAGCTTTGCACCAGGCGAGAAGATAGATCCGGCACAGGCGCACCAGATCGCGTGCCAGCTGGCAGCCTCACGACCGGAGTGGCAGGACTTTGAGGTGTTGATTGCTACCCATGAGGACAAGGAGCATATCCACACGCACTTTGTGGTGAACAGCGTGAGCTATGTAGACGGCCATAAGCTCCAGCAGAGCAAGGCAGAGCTGCAGGCCATGAAAGATTATTCCGATCAGCTGTGTGCGAAATACGGGCTGCATATTACCGAAAAGGGAAAGACCTTTGATGGACAGGAGCGAGAGGAAACGGTAGCGTTCAGCAAGGACACCTATCAGTTGCTCAAAAAGGCCGAGCAGAGCGAGATAAAGAGCTATGTGCAAGATATTGCGCTGGCGATATTGGACTGCCGAGAACAGGCCACCAGCCGTACAGACTTTGTGCAGCATATGAATGAGCGAGGATACGGCGTAGACTGGCAGGACAGCCACAAATATATTACCTTTACAGACTTAAAACGGCAAGAGCAGGGCGAAAAGCAATGCAAAATCCGCAATAACAAGCTGGAGAAGTATTATAACATGGACTTTGGAAAGGAGAGCTTGGAACATGAGTTTGAGGGCAATGCACGAAGTCAGCAAACAGAGCAGCGTGCAAGAGAGCAGCTCGCAGCTGATCGAGGAGCAAAGACAGACAATCGAACAGCAGAAGCAGACAATATCGGAGCTTTCATCGCAAATATCGCTGCTCAAGTCGGAAATGCAGAAGCTAGCAGACAAGAACGCGCAGCTGAACGAAGTCGACGAAGTGCAGGAGATACAGAAAGAGAATGCAGAGCTAAAGAAGCAAAACGAGCAGCTGAAGCAAATATGCGCCGACACCGGAGAGATGATCTCGAACTTTAAGAAAGAAACGGAGAGGTTACAGAAACAAAAGAAACTGCTAATAGGCGTAGTAAACACTCTTATGGAGAAATGTATGGGAGTAACTGAGGAAACTCAAGATATTCAAACGAAGAAATCGTTTTTTGGACGAGTAAAAGGGTTAACGTGGGAGCGGTGGCAGCGGATAATAAATGCTGTGACCGCGTTAGGTGCAACGGTACAGGCGTGCAATAGGACATTAAAGGCACAACCTAAAGCAGTAGTAGAGAGAAAAAAGAGTATCCGAGTGCAGCTCCAAGAAATTAAAGAGAAACACGGCACGAGGGATTGACACCCTCGTGCCGTTACTGTAAAATATGGACAAGCAAATACGGTCGAAAAGCGACCGATTTTTTTGTCGGGAAATAGGTGGAAAAAATATATTGATAATATAACGCCCTGATAGGGGGGCTGGCAGGGGTGCTCAGAGGGGGTCGGAGCTGGTCGAAAGGCGACCGATTTTTTTGTCGGGAAATAGGTGGAAAAAATATA
>NZ_QUDX01000024.1:422-11911 GCF_003477715.1 Butyricicoccus sp. AF35-5AC | reverse complement strand
CATCCGCTGGTCGGCATCACCCTCGATCAGTACCACTTCCACGCTATGGCTTCCGAGTGGGCTGCTCTTGAGAAGGCTGACGGCAAGAAGATTTTCGTATGGCACCTGAACGGCATGGAGAATATGCCGTGCGGCGCTGCTTACAACAACGACGAGAAGCGTCTGTGGCCGGGCGAGCCGGGCGACTGCCTGGATCACAAGCGTTACGCAGATACCCTCAAGAAGATCGGCTTTGAAGGCGGCGTTTGCACCATGGAGGTGTTCCGTCCGGACTACTACAAGCTGTCCAACGAGGAGAATATCAAGAAGGCCGCTGAGGTTACCAAGGCACATGTTGCAAAGTACTGGGCTGACTGATTTCACAGAGTGAAGATTTAAGAGTGGAGAGTGAAGAACTTTCCACTCTTTTTCTGTATACCCGCAAAAGAGAAAGAGTGGAGAAAATCTCCACTCTTCACTCTTTTATAAGGTGCTGCTGACTACCGCCGCGACCTCTGTCTCACTGATTCCCTGCTCTGCGGGCACGGTCGGCGCTTTGATGTCAAATCTGACTGCCTTTGCAAGCTCTGCAAGGGAGTTATGGACGGTCAGCGGATTCGGAATCTGATTGGAATCGCCGTCTTCGGTCGTAGCATCCGGGTCAATGATGATGGTGTCGCCGCTGACCTTGACCACAGCAGGATCGTTGCCGCAGAGCGATACGAACAGATCGACCGGAACATAAAAACGTAAAATACACATAGATACAGCGGCGCCTCTACCATTTTGGTACGCTTCCGCCGATAGAAACACGACAGTCCGGTTTGCCTGTCTGCCTCGGCAGCAGCGCGGGGGTTGCAGTGAATGATCACCACAGAAAGCCCTTTCGGCTGCTTGAACCATTTTTGCTTTGAAATATTGTCTGACTTCAGATATTCCGGTGAGAATACGAAGGCGTATTGACAGTATCGTTTGCACGCGCAAATGATCGCTTTTTGCTTTGAAATTACCGCCCGATCTTACCAGGTCGCGGTAATTGATTTTATAAAATTACAGAATATGAAACAATTTCTGCTGTTTTTACGCGGTTTTATCCGATTGTTAAGCCAAATGATAATAAAATCGCAGTTTTATTTTGCCCTCTCACATAGGCGGTACTACCGCCTTTGTGAGAGGGCGTTTTTTACCGCATGATTTTCGGCTTTAGGGCTTCAAAATATGGACCCCAAAAATCGGGGGAAGGGTTCAAAATTCAAAACTTATGCCACCGGTTGCAGAACCAGGTGTCATAAGCTATAATATGGGTGTCAAAACCGTGAAAACGGAGGGGTTAGCATGATATTCGGCTACGCGAGAGTATCCACCAAAACGCAGGCGCGCGACGGCAACAGTCTGGACGCGCAGCAGGCGGCGCTGACGACGGCGGGCGCGGAAAAAATCTATACGGATACCTTCACCGGCACGAAGATGGACCGACCGGAATGGGACAGGCTGCGCGCGCAGCTGCGAAAAGGCGATGTGCTCATCGTCACCAAGCTCGACCGGCTGGCGCGGTCGGTGTCGCAGGCGTCCGGCATGATCACCGACATGATCGACGAGGGCATTACCATCAACGTATTGAACCTCGGTATCCTGTCCAACGATTCGGTCAACACGCTGCTGCGCAATGTACTGCTGTCGTTTGCACAGTTCGAGCGCGACATGATCGTGCAGCGCACGCAGGAGGGCAAGGCGGTTGCCCGCGCGACCGACCCCGATTTCCGCGAGGGACGGCCGCCCAAGTTCGATGCCGAGCAGCTTGACCATGCAATGGCACTGCTCGAGGAGCATTCGTATACGCAGGTCGTGAAACTCACTGGTATCAGCAAGTCTACGCTGATTCGGGAGAGGAAGAGGAGGAAGAACTTCTAAATTGAAGTTAATTAGATTGACAAATCCGTAAGTCACGCGTATTATAATAAGTAACAGGACTCCCCACACCTCTCAACGATGTGTCCCAGGGGAGACATTTTTTTATCTGGGGAATCTCATATCATACAAATAAAAGAACACAGCTCTTATACTGAACAAATAACAAAACTGCGCAGCAGAGGCTGTATCATTACAGATGATGCGGCTTGTGAACAAATATTAAAACATATCGGTTATTATCGTTTATCAGCTTATTTGCTGCCATTCAAAAACGAAGACGGCACCTACGGTAAAAACCTGTCGTTCGAACGTGTTTACCATATTTATGAGTTTGATCGGAAGCTTCGCAATCTTCTGTTTTCTGCTATCGAGGTTATTGAAATAAGCCTTCGAGCACGTCTTGCATATTTTCATTCCGAAAAATATGGACCGCTCGGATACCTCGATGCTTCATTCTTTAATTCGAAACACAATGCTGAAAAATTCAAGGCAAATCTTAATCGTGAAATCGAAAACAATAAAAAGGTACTATTTGTTAAACATCATCTCGAACACTACGATGGAAAATTTCCATTATGGGTTGTCTGCGAGCTGTTTACTTTCGGTATGCTTTCGTATTTTTACAATGATCTGACTACTGCAGATAAAAAGATTTTCGCCGGGTCTGATTACCGTCATATGGTCAGCTGGCTAAGATGCTGTACGGATTTGCGTAATATTTGCGCTCATGACGGCAGACTCTATTTCAGAGTATTCTCCGCCGTACCCTCTGGTTTTGATATTCCCGAGCGCATGAAAAGAAGGCTATGGGGTGAAATTCTTTCCGTAAAGGCGTTATATCCGTCTTCCCATAAATGGAATACCGAGTTTATGCCCGCCATTACTGCTCTGTTTGAGGAATATGCAGATGACATAGACCTATATCATCTGGCATTTCCAAGAGATTGGCAAGACGAGCTGAAAAAATGAAATATACTGATACTGCTATTTAAAACAGAGGGGGTATGCCCGTACGACATACCCCCTCTGTCTATTCTTAGCCTCTCGGCGGGAATGGATCATGCCCGTGAGAGTCCTTATCCCTGATGCGTCCATCTGAGCGATGAATCACTAGCTCAGAATGCTGATTTCGAGAGATCTCTCTTGCAATATCCATTGCCTGTTTTTGAGTGGCAGTACGTACCGTAGCGCGCGTATTGCCCTCTCCTTTCACCTGCCATCCGCCTGCCGGATGAGGTGTTACATGCTGATTTTTACCCATAAGTACGCCTCCTTACTTTAAACGAGTGACCCGTCCGCAGTGCGGACATTTTGATGGGTTCGTCACCGGAATCACGCGTTTTCCGCAACGACAGATATAATATTTGTATTTGATAGTCATATAGACCTCCTGTTTGTAGAAAGATTATTTATTACAATCACACTATGAAAAAAGACTGCGTTTTTTTACCTTTCTAGACACAGATCTCATATTGCAATCGGAAGTCAAATATGATACAATAACCGTGAATTATGACAAAGTACCATAACCCGTGCTTCTGTCGTCTCGCAGGACACCGAGTTGCAGCTCGGTGTCTTTTTCTTTTCTCATTTTATGTGTTGTTATCAAAAAACAGCTTTGGATTACATCCGAACGCATTTTCCAGAATACGATTGGTTAAATTAACCTTTGCTCGCGATGTTTTCAAATCGCTCATTCGATGTAAAACGCTCCTGCCGCAATCATCCTTTGCAGTGATCCATACTTGATCTCGTCGATACTCTCCATCAACTAAAAGCGGCTGATGAGAAGTACAAATCAGCTGTGCATGATGCGGATTGCTTTCTTCATTTGTAAACAGGTGGATAATTTCCTTGGCCAGTGACAGATGAAGACCGTTTTCCAGCTCATCAACCATCAAGACACCGCCATCTTCGAGAACATCAAAAAGATAGGGCAGTGCAGTAAACAATTTTACCGTTCCCAGCGACTCATCTTTAAAAAAGGAAATTGGTGTAATCGTCGTTTCCTTGCCGTTTTCATACACTGCATGGCGCGATGCTATACCCACCCTCGTCGTTTTGACGATAGCTTCTCTGTTTTCAAAATCATCCGAAGTATTTCTTTGATGCTCCACCTCTTCTTCTTCAAAAGATACTTTTATATCTCGAAGAGTCGGATCGGCAGTACGAATGATATTGATATACTTGCGAAGCCGATCCTCCGAAAAAGTTTTTTTAGGATTGATCGGCTGTAGCTTACCCGCGGTCATACTGACCACATTTATTCCTTGAATCGCAGAAACGATCTTCGAAGCCAATGGATTATTCAATAAGTCAGCAATCGGAAGGCATAACGCTTCTGGTTTAACCATACGCTTGACATCTTCAAAACCTTTCAGTTCTGAACGAAGCGTGATATCTTTAAAAGACGATGATGTACGTTCCAGTAATTTTTCTGTTCTCCGGTACTTCTTTGTAAGAAGTTCGTAAACAATTTCTTGTCCCTGAACTGCAAAGGTATAATGGTATGTTATGTTATCTAAAACAAGCTCGATTGCAAACCTTGTAGGCTGTTCTCTGTAACTTGTATCAAATGCAAAGTTTTTTACAGGCGCATCTATGTTTTTAAACTCTGGCCTCGCCATCAGCTGCGCAGCATCTATTACGGCTAATGGTGAAAAACTCAGGAATCGTTGAATTTCTCGGATTATCTTACAGAAAAATGTTTTTCCCGATCCATTTGCACCATATAGGAAAGAAACCTTATTAAATCGACTATTCCCACAAGCAAATGTGTTGTCGATATACTCTTTCTTGCTTAAATCCGCTTCCGTGGTAAACGTAATCGGTTCGGCAAAGGAAGCAAAATTTTCTGCAGAAAGCGATTTCAGAATGAGGTTTTCCATATTTTTCGCCCCTTCCAAAGAAAATTATATCATATACCAGTAAAATGTCAATTGTTATTTTCTACTTTTCGATATATATGTCGAAATTTATGCGATAACATAAATTTAAAAAAACGCCTCTGACGTTATCCGTCGGGGTGATGTCTTACTCTGCCGCTATCTCCTGCATGCGTTCGATCAGACGACGAGACAGCTCCTCGTTTTCCGGCTTTGCCACAAAGCGCAGCAGCGCCAGCATGAGTTTCTCGGCGGTGACGTTTGCTTTTACGCACCATTCCTCGGTCAATTCCAGCACGTCCGTATCAACATCCACGTTCACCTCAACGGTTTCTTCTGTGCGGCCGCAGGCAGCACCGTCAATCTCTTTACTCCACGCAGCGAGACATCGCTCCCGATTCTCCTCTACTGCCTGCACCGTCTCCGGCTCGGAAAACGGCTGGATATCCGGCAGACGGTTCCGGATGAGTTCCACATCATGGACATGCAGCGTCTTATCCTCGAATATCACGAGCAGAACCTCGTCCAGCAGCGCGATCACACGCGTAATCTCGATTTCATGCTTCATCTTCTTCCTCCTCGTCAGACAGTACGCTCGCCCAGTGCACCAGACGGATTTTCGGCTGCGGTATATCCTGATACCAGTAATCACGCAGCAGCGCAAGTTTTCGCTTGATTGGCTCGCTCTGCTCGTCTGTGATTACGATCAGTTCATCAAAGTGCAGTCCGTTTCCTGTGGCGGTAAGACAGAACATGCCAATTTTCGCGACGTCAAACCAGTATTCAGCTATCGGATAATAAATAATCACCATTGTCCGGCCGTTTTTCAGATGCACATAGATGGTCTGACTATCTATCATCCCATAGAATTCCCTCGGGTTCTTTTGCATGCTCTTTACCCCGTTTGACTGATGCAGTCTTTCCTCCAGCTGTGAAATGATAACCTCCTTCCATTCCGGGAACGGATGTCGTATATACAGCTGCGGTTCCGGACACACGCAGCGCACCCACCGCAGCAGCTCATGCCAGTATGGGTCTGTATTCTGCATACTGCCGTCCAGAAAATCCAGCTGTGCAGCCTCCTCCGGCTCTGCCTGAAGATACAGCACGAAAAGAAAAGTATTCCGCATCAGCACTTCCGCTTTCCATATCTCATCAAACAGACCGTGCCGGAGCAGGCGGCCGTTCAGATAGATCATCAGTCCTCCGGACCATCTGTCCCCCAGATAATAGTGATAATTTCCCCGTGCCGGTTCAATCTCGCCGTAGCGATACGAGGCGTGTACGCTGACGCCGTTCAGGAGAAAATGCGCCTCATCTTCCCTGCTGTTGTCCGTCCAGATCGGCTCCAGTCCGGTCAGATTGTACATCCGCGTCCGGCCGTTCAGCGGTTTCCAGAAGAAATGTATTTTCTGCCTTTGCGGACCGCCGCCGCAGTCTGTCTCGCCGAGCAGCACCGGCAGATAAGTAACGCGCAGCTCCTCCATCATGCGCTCTATCCGCATTTCCAGTTCCCTGCTGTCGCGGCAGTTCTGGTCTACCAGCTCATGCGGCAGAGGAACGGAAACCTTCGTGCCCGAAGTCCGCATCATGTGCGGAAGCTCATCGAGTGAGACTGCCTCGTATTGCATGACTGAATCGCGGTACGGCGCCGCCACTCGCAAAGCAGTACCGTTCTCTATTTTGGTGATCATCTCCCATGCTTTGTCTTTCGGGTCACAGTTTACGAGCACGGTTTTCAGTCCGATGCCGAAGCGGTTATACCGGCCGAGCTTCTGCGGCTTTGCACGGCCACAGCCGAATACTTCGCTCAGCCTTTCCTCCGCTATTCCCTCGCCGTTATCGATCACCTCCAGCTGATACTGGTGCCAGTCCTCCTGTCTTAAATATACGGCTACGTCGCCGGCATTTGCCGACAGAGCATTGTCCACGAGTTCCTTCAGAATGTCCGGTAAAATGAGCCGCCGCGAGGCGAGAATATTCCACAAAACTGGCGGTCTCGGCGCAAATTTTTTTGCTGACATTTTTGTTTTTTCCTCCTGTGAAAATTGTTATCCAACTGTGAACAACACACTATTCACAGTTGCAGGAAAATAAAAAACGTGCAGATCCATAAGAGCCTGCACAGTCAAAAATGTTCCGCAAAATCCCATTGAAAAACTGCTGCAATTCTCGCTGCCGAATTGCAATAATTTCAGAAAAAGGGTATACTGGTACTGCGGTGCGAACTTGAAATTTTTCGCTGTACAGGTGGCTGCTTCACCTGCGCAGGCTGACAGGGGTTGCCGCCTCTGTCAGCTGCCGTTTTTCATTCTTCTGATGATAGCATATCATGTACGAGCGCGTACATCAATTGTTAGATTGCATAAAATCAGTTTTATATTTTTTACAGCAGAATAAGGGGATAGCATTATGCTGATCAGCGATGCACGCCGCCGCGCAAACGACAAGTGGCGGGACAAATTCGACGAGATGCGCTTTCGCGTTCCGAAGGGAAAAAAGGAAGTGATCACAGCCTATGCCGCCGCACATGGCGAGTCTATTAACGCTTTCATCAACCGTCTCATTGACGAGGAAATGGCAAAAGCCGAAGCAGAAAAATAAAGAGCGGATGCAGACTGTAAATCAGACTGCATCCGCTTTTTATCTCAGCTTTGCAAATTCTTCTTCGATCTTCTCAAGCTGCCCGGAAATCTTTTTGAGCGTTTGCGTATCAACGTTGCCGGAGATGTGCGCAAGCCGCGCCATTTGATTGATATTCACAGCGATGCCCTGCAGCTTCCGCCGCATGTCCTGCTGAACATCTTGGCCAATCATCTTGATCTCTCCATTTTCGATCAGCAGACGGAAATACTCCGCCATTGTCAGGTCGCTTCTGTGGATTTTTCTCTTTAACATGAGCAGTTCTTCATCATCCAAACGCACAATGATCTGATGATTGCGTTTTCTCATTTTTCATTTTCTCCTTGTCGTGGCTATTCGGGGTTTCAGGGGAAATTCCACTGAGGAAACAGGTTTGTGGCTATCCAAAACCTTATGCTTGCGGAATCTTTAACCTTTAGTATAGTAAAGCACATTTCTGTTTGCCATACAGATGCTGTTTTCTTGCTTTTTTCTTCTCTAACTGCTGCTGCAGACCGTGAAAAATTTTCACAGGTACGATACTCTATTTCTGAATAAACCGGCACTCCGATACAGGCTTCCGATCACAGATTTTGCAGGTTCCGAGGTTCACACTGCCGCGTCCACCATAAGACGAAAACGCTGTCGTTTTGTCCACCCGGCCGCAGTACCGGCATTTAACCCAGCGGTTTCCGTCCGGGTCAATGACCTGCGTTTCCTGCTGATTAAGCTGCTCCGCAAGCGTCTGCCGAAACGCTTCTTCTCTCTGTTTTTTCTGCGCGCGGCGGCCGGCCTCTTCCTTCTCGTGAACCAGTTTTTCCATCGCGCGCTGCCGCTCACTTTTCGTATTCTGCGGTCTGCGGACCGGCAGCGTCTGCGTTCGTTTTGGCCGCTGCTTTTGCTCGCGCTCTGGACGCTCAAGCAGCTCTTTCATCTGCTGTTCTCGCCGTATTTTTTCCTGCTGTACCTCGCGCTCAAACTCGCTTTTTTTCCATTCACACAGAGCAGCCAGCGGCGCGTTTTGATAGAGCAGCCGTCCGTACTCGCTGATCGAAAATTCACGCAGCGCGCCTGCTGCAAACTCGATCTCACGCCACAGACCGGTACAGTCCTGCGCGTAGAAAACCGCAGACAGCTTCGCCGTGGAATACTCCATCTCCTCGACGTCCAGCAGCAGACAATATCCCTGCCGCTCCTGCACTTTCATCAATGCTTCCGGATACTGACCGTTGCCACAGCTGTTCAACGCATCCACAATATAAATCAATCGAATACCGCTGCTGTTCGCACGGAGAATTTCCATCTTCTCGTCTGACAGATTCGCGCGGTTACAGCTGTAACTAACCGCAAGTTTGCTCGTCCGCGACACAAACGAAAACTCGTATTTCCGCGCCGTGTCTCCGACCAGACAGATGGGAACCCGCGTTTCCACATCGGACACGTTCAGCTTTTCATCCAGCCAGCATTTCAGCACGATCTTGGAATAGATTGAGTGCGGTCTCTCGGTCTCAGCAGTGCACTCGTGCTGTCTGGCGCTGTCCTTCAGACGGAAATGCTGTGCGCGCAGGTTTCTGTCTCCAGCAACGAGAATAAGGTTTGCACCGCAGCCGCATGGACAAAACAGCTCACCTTTGCGGCTTCTAGTGCGAAGCGCGGACAGCTTGTCCGGAATATTGATCTGCTTTCCGTCAATGACTGTGAAAATACTCTCAATGCCGATGTATTTTCCGTCGCATAGGCAAACCGATCTTTGTACCATTTCGCTGCTCCTTTCGGTTATATTGTGAAAAGAGAACCTTTTCTTCTAATAGACTCTCAATTCAAAGTTTTAGCGTTGAACAGTTATAAATTTTTAACTTTATAACTTTATGTAGTCTTATCCAAATAGAAAAGCTCCGGTGCAGAAACACCGGAGCTTTTCTCGTGCCCCATGGACACTTTCACCATTTCTTATTAAAGAGTATACTGCATAGCCGCAATCATTGCAACCATATTCGACATTTCTTGCTGCAATCCGACATCCATGTTATACTGTACAGGCTACCACCCCCCATACAGGTAGAGGAAGGGGGTGTTCCAGTATGGAAATTCTCTCATCTTTTGTTATCTCTGTTGTGGCAGGTGTAATCGCCAATTACATCTGTAAATGGTTGGACGGAGATAAATAATCGGTAGCCAGCCTCAGGCCTAAGCCACCTGCTACAAAACGGAATAGAAAATCCCCCAGAGGTTGCGTCTCTGGGGGATTTTTGTGTCCAGTATGGACACTCTCATCTTTTGGCCTACTGATAGTATACCGCATATC
The DNA here is from genome assembly GCF_003477715.1 of Butyricicoccus sp. AF35-5AC. Taxonomy (NCBI): domain Bacteria; kingdom Bacillati; phylum Bacillota; class Clostridia; order Eubacteriales; family Butyricicoccaceae; genus Butyricicoccus; species Butyricicoccus sp. AF35-5AC. Next base: position 2,209 of record NZ_QUDX01000024.1, on the reverse strand, counting down.
AGTAGGCTTTGCAAGTATATCCGAATCAGAAAGTCTTATTCCGGGAAGTCAAACATCTGCTCCCCTACTGTACCTATATTCGACTTTCCTTGCTGCAATCCGACATCCATGGTATACTGTACAGGCTACCACCCCCATACAGGTAGAGGAAGGGGGTGTTCAGCATGGATTGGCTGATTTCCTTTATACTCTCTGTTGCGGCAAGCGTAGTAGCCTACTACATCTGCAAATGGATGGACAGAAAGTAAGCTGGTAGCCATCCTCAGGTTTGATCTGCCTGCTCCCCAAAGATAAGAAAAGCCCCGGAGTCGTGACCTCCGGGGCTTTTCGCTGTTCAGTATGGATATACTGATTTCCTTTTGCCTACCGATAGTATACCGCATATCAGGCGGCATTGCAAGTATATCCGGAAAACCCGGATTCATTCTAAAAAACCCAACTCTTCCGAGTATTTTTCAACTTCACCTGATTAAGATTGACATTCCTTATTTTCCATGGTATTCTTAATTACAGGAAAAACAAAAGAGCCGATGCCTAGGAAACATCAGCTCTTTGATAAACGGTATCCGCCACTTGGTGCTTCCAACACCAGCGGGCGGTAAGATCTCACTCACCCTGAGACCAGTAACGCGCCAAATGGCGCATACCGCTTACTGTATAATCATTATACATTCAACAAGCGGTTATGTCAATAAGACGCGCGTTTTTCGACAAAAATCAATTTTTCTGCTTAACACGGCACATTTTACTTGTGCAACATTACGAATTTTCGATTTTTGATACGAATTTAGACATGGTTTTTCAATCGTCTGGTGTGAGAGCATCAGACGATTTTTTGTTTCTTCTGCAAAAATCGACCATCAGAAAGGAGGGAAAGCAATGTCCGCAGCTGGCTACACCACAATCTACAACGAAGTTCTGCGCGACAGAACGCTTTCCCTCGAGGCGAAGGGTCTGTTTGCCGTCATCAAGTCTTTTGTCGGCCTGCCGGATTTCGCGCTCAGCAAGCGCCGTCTCGGCTATGCCTGCTCGGACAGCGCCTACCTGCTGAATGCTGCGTGGAAGGAGCTCAAGCAAAAGGGATACTTGCAGCACTATTTCTCCCAGTCGGAAAATGGTGCGTTCTGTCATGTCTATAACCTGATGCAGCATCCGTCCGAGCCGGTGGACTACGTCTATTCCCCGTCCATCGACCGCCCCAACGGTGATGTTGCCTGCATTTCCGGTGCACAGCGCGACTACACCAACATTTCCACCTCGGTCCTGCGCGACAAGACCATTTCCCTTGCCAGCAAGGGACTGTTCGCCCTCGTCAGCCATCTGATGAAGATTCCCGACTTCGTTCTCCGTCCCGAGGGAATCCGTGCGTTCTGCATGGAGAAAGTAAAACATTTCTCGACGCTCTGGAAGCGCTTCAAGATTTCCGGTCTGCTCAAGCAGCACCGCTTCCCTTCCGGTCAGGAGAATCACTGGACCTACGAATATAAGCTCTGCGAAACACCCGATCTGGAAACGCCGTATCTGACCAATTACCACATTGACGGCTCTATCTCCACCGTAGCCACGATCGACGGCTTCCTTGCGAAAATCAAAACGCAGGTTTCTCGCATCCGTAAAAACGTGTGTGTTAACAAAAAGGACAAACCGCGTGCCGTCCGCCGCAGGCTGCGCAAGCAGATCGAGCAGCAGATCAACGCCGACGCGCTCCGCCGTCAGTTCGGAAACGAGCTGACCGGAACGGTCGTAACGGCAGTCTGCAACATCAAGTACGCAGACAAGCTGTTCAT
>NZ_QUDX01000024.1:0-412 GCF_003477715.1 Butyricicoccus sp. AF35-5AC | reverse complement strand
GTAACGGCAGTCTGCAACATCAAGTACGCAGACAAGCTGTTCATCAAGGGCGCTGCGGTCACGCAGGAGCATCGCGAGCAGATCTCCCGCCGTATTTCTCAGGAAAGCATGGAACGCTTTCTGAACAGCGTCACGATCGACTTCGGCCGCATCGAAAACCCGGTTGCATACTTACAGACTTCCCTGTATACCTACCATCAGAAGCTGCTGCAGCCTTCGCAGGCCGAGCCTGTCAGCACCGGCACATCCGAGCAGCCGCTGGCCGACTGGGAACTGGAGTGGCTCAAGCGCGTAAAAGCAAAACGCCATTCGCAGGAAACCGAATAACCTTTTAAGCCATGATTGACCTCATGGCTTATGGTTGTGCCCGGAAAATCATATTTCCATCCCCAAACACCGATGACGGCAGAAA
>NZ_QUDX01000023.1:429-12610 GCF_003477715.1 Butyricicoccus sp. AF35-5AC | reverse complement strand
AGCCCGTGATGGTGTACCAGATTCGGTGCGCTGTGGGTTCGTAACAAAATCCACAGCGGAACCGAGAAATACCGGAAGTCTAACTGTTATGGCCCGTTGGTCAAGCGGCTAAGACGGCGGCCTCTCACGCCGCAAACGGGAGTTCGATTCTCCCACGGGTCACCAATCTTTTATAACAGTGCTGACGGTATAACAAAGTAGCAAACATAGTAATATGTTTCTAAATAAGGTTTCTTTTGAACAAGAGCGCGTAAGCGCAGGTAAAGTTTTCTTTGCTTACTTTCTTGTTCACAAGAAAGTAAGTGCGTGATTATTGTGACGAAGGTACACCTGTTCCCATTCCGAACACAGTAGTTAAGCTCGTTTACGGTGACAATACTTGGCTGGCGACGGCCCGGGAAGATAACTCATCGCGCACACCGAACACCGACTCGAAAGAGTCGGTGTTTTGTTTTCGTTAAGAATTCCCTGTTCACTGGAATTCACCTCTCCTTATATGATATAATAGCCTAAATTGGTATTTTATCGCAAGCAGGGGGTCGAGAATGAACAAAATTCTGAAAGAAAAAATCAGCGAGTCGGTGTCGTCTGTCCTGCCGATCACGATCATCGTGCTGCTGCTCAGCGTGACGATCACACCGATGCCGGTCGGCACAATGGTGCTGTTTTTGACCGGTGCGGCGCTGCTTATCGTCGGCATGGCATTGTTTTCACTCGGCACGGACGTATCTATGACGCCTATGGGCGAGGGTATCGGCGCACAGCTGCCGCGCACGAAAAATCTGTTCATCGTGATACTCATTACGCTCATCATCGGCATACTCATCACGATCGCGGAGCCGGATCTGCAGGTTCTGGCCGGTCAGGTGCCGTCCATTCCAAACAATGTGCTGATCTGGACGGTCGCGGTCGGCGTCGGTCTGTTTTTCGTGCTGGCTATGCTGCGTACGCTGTTCAAGATTCGTCTGTCGCTGCTGCTCATTGTGTTTTACGCGGTGGTGTTTATCCTGTCGGCTTTCGTGCCGAACGAGTTCGTTTCTGTGGCGTTTGACTCGGGCGGCGTGACCACCGGACCGGTCACCGTACCGTTCATTATGGCGCTCGGTGTCGGTTTAGCTTCCATCCGAGGCGATAGCGGCGCACAGGAGGACAGCTTTGGTCTGGTTGCGCTGTGCAGCATTGGGCCGGTGCTGGCGGTGCTGCTGCTCGGCATTTTCTATCCGACAAACGGTGCAGGCTACACGGCAGTGACCGTGCCGGACGTGGAGGACACTCGTCAGGCAGCGCACACATTTGTGGTGGAGCTGCCCGCGTACATACACGAGGTTTTGTCCGCACTGGTGCCAATCATCCTGTTCTGCGCGGTATTTCAGCTGATTTTCCGCAGATTCCATGCCATGCAGCTGCGCAAGATCGGCGTAGGCTTTGTGTACACATTTACCGGTCTGTCGCTGTTTTTGACCGGTGTAAACGTCGGATTTATGCCCGTGGGCCATTATCTCGGACAGCAGCTGGCGCTGAGCGGACAGGAATGGGTGCTGGTGCCGCTTGGCATGCTTATCGGCTATTTTCTGGTGACTGCGGAGCCGGCCGTGCATGTGCTCAATCGACAGGTCGAGTCCATCACAAACGGCGGCATCTCGCAGAGAGCGATGATGCTCAGCCTGTCCATCGGCGTGGCCTGCTCGGTCGGCATGGCTATGCTGCGCGTATTGACAGGCATTTCAATCTATTATATACTGGTGCCGGGTTATCTTGCCGCACTGGGACTGACTTTCTGCGTGCCGAAAATTTTCACCGGCATCGCATTTGACTCGGGCGGCGTTGCATCCGGTCCGATGACGACCACATTCCTGCTGCCGTTCGCCATGGGCGCGTGTGAAGCGCTCGGCGGCAACGTGATGACTGACGCCTTCGGTATTGTAGCTATGGTAGCCATGACCCCGCTGCTTACCATTCAGGTGCTGGGTCTCATCTATAAAAAGAAACAGAACAGCGAGGATGCGTCCGATGTTTCCGCAGAGGATGAGGATAGCATCATCGTTTTGGAGGGAGCAGAGCATGAGTGAAAACCGACCGCAGATGACGGTGCAGAGCGCGGTAGAGGTCGTAGCGGCCGTTGTTGACGTGGAGCAGGGCGAAAAGGTGCTGCGTATCTATCGTGAGGAACAGGCGCCGGTGGACTTTGTGTGTATGGCACACGGCACGGCGCGCACGGAAATGCTCGACCTGCTCGGCATCGGTGAAACGGCAAAGGCCATTGTGATGTGTATGGTCAGCCGTCAGACCGGCGTTCGCCTGCTCAAAAGGCTCGGACGCGAGCTGGAAATGCGATATCCCGGACGTGGAATCGCGTTTGCCATTCCGATTACAGGCATTGGTCTGCGGTGGCACAAGCTGCTGACCGCTGCAGACGAGGAGCAAAAGGAGGTCAGCCGGATGCACGAGACAGAGAAGAACGACGGTTTTGACGTTGTAGCAGTTGTGATGGAGCGCGGCTATACCAACGTGGCGATGGATGCGGCGCGCAAGGCCGGTGCACGCGGCGGCACGGTCATTTCAGCGCGCGGTATTGCGGAAAATGAGGTTAAACGATTTTTCGGTATCGAAATTCAGGCCGAAAAGGAAATCGTGTTCCTCGTGGTGCGAAGCGATGAGAAACAGCAGGTTATGACGGCGCTGATGCAGGCGGTCGGAATGAAGACCCGCAGTCATGGCATTGTGCTGTCAATGCCGCTTTCGGCAGCTATCGGCTTGGCGGATTGATAATGGAAAAATGGAGAATGGAAAATAAGCGTCTGACGTTTGCTTTCTGTTCTCCGTTTTTTATTGTGTTATTTGGCGGGAAACGGCGGGACACCATCCCGCTCTGCACAATGATCCCGCAGGGGAGCACAGCGTGCTCTCCCGTAACACAAAAGAGAGGAACGCACCCTTCAATTTCCAATTTCCATCTTCACTCTGATAAAATAGTATGATATAATGAGGGCAGTAATTTTCACAGGGAGAACCCCTGACAGGAGTAGATAACCATGATAAATGAGCACATGATGGATTTAGGCAGCCGCCGTTCGACGATCCGCGAGTTGTTCGAGTACGGCAACAGCCGTGCGGCGATCGTTGGCCGCGAGAACGTATTCGATTTCTCGATCGGCAACCCGAACGTACCCGCCCCGGAGGCGGTTCGTCAGGCGATTTACGTCGAGGCGGCAGGTGATCCGGTTGCACTGCACGGCTATACCTCGGCACAGGGGGCCGCAGATGTGCGAGGCGCACTGGCGGACAGCCTTAACAAGCGTTTCGGCACGGACTACACCGGCGACAGCCTGTACCTGACTGCAGGCGCGGCAGCCGCGCTCTCTTGTGCGTTCAAGGCGATTGTCTGCGAGGGTGACGAGATTGTTGTGTTTGCACCGTATTTTCCGGAATATAAAATGTTCATCGAAAGCGGTGCCGGTGCCAAGTGCGTCATTGTGCCGCCGTCTATCGCGGATTTTCAGATTGACTTCGGTGCTCTCGAACAGCGCCTGAATGAGCACACCAAGGCGGTCGTTGTCAACTCGCCGAACAACCCGTCCGGTGCAGTGTACTCCGAGCAGACCATCAAGTGCCTTGCCGACATGCTGCGCGGCAAGGAGAAGGAATACGGTCACCCGATTTACCTCATTTCGGACGAGCCGTATCGCGAGATCGTATATGATGGCGTGCAGGTGCCGTTCGTGCCGCATTTCTACGACGATACCATTATCTGCTACTCGTACTCCAAGTCGCTGTCGCTGCCGGGTGAGCGTATCGGCTATGTGCTCGTGCCGCCGGCAGCCGCCGACAGCAGAGAGCTGTATGCCGCTGTCTGCGGTGCAGGCCGCGCACTCGGTTATGTTTGTGCGCCGAGTATGTTCCAGCGCGTGGCGGCACGCTGTGCCGACCAGACCAGCGATATTGCGGTTTACCAGACCAACCGCGACCTGCTCTTTAACGGTCTGACCTCGATGGGGTATCACTGTGTCAAGCCGGACGGCGCGTTTTATCTGTTCCCGCAGACGCTCGAGGCGGACGACCGCGCCTTCAGTGAACGCGCAAAGAAATATGACCTTCTGGTCGTTCCGGGTGCGGATTTTGGTGCCCCCGGTCATATGCGAATTTCTTACTGTGTGAAAACCGAGACCATCGAGCGTGCGCTGCCGCTGTTTGAACGACTGGCGAAGGAGTATCGCTGATTTATTATGTAAAGTTCATAAGTGGTTTCGGTTAATTATGTATAAGGTGTCGAGTTACACTGTGCAAACTGCATAAAATTATGACGGTTGAGTTGTGAGATATTCATAAAAACTTGCTCTTGTATTCTTTTCAGGGAAAGTGTATTATAATACCAGAGATCAGGAAAGGATCTCAAAAATACAATCACCTGAATCACTGAAAAGGAGTGCAAAGATTATGGGTATGAGAAGTTTCTTTAATGGACTGGTAAACGCTCGCATGGTAGAACTGGAAGGCGAACACATCAACGCTAAGAGCATGAACCGTACCAATCGTCGCGGCAGGTAATCGTCTGATTAAAAAAACATCACACGAGGAGCCGTAACCGCACATGACAACTGAAGACAGTAAGTGAAACCCTTCCGAGGACAACATTCGGAAGGGTTTTTCTTTTGATGAAGGCAACACCGCACAATTAAAGCTGCGGCGCTTTACGGAAATTTTGTGTCCTGATGTCGTTCCGGCTTTACGGTAATACACAAAGTATTACCGCAAAACCGCGCCTAATCAGTACGCAAAATTTGCTCGTAAATCGCTCTTGTTCAATTATGCGGTATTGCCTTATCCGGTCGGATGCTCCTGCGCGAACTCAATCTGGCGGCGGAAGAACGCGGCGCGTTCCTCGAGCGTGGACGGCCGGATGCTGTGTTTGCCGCAATCCGGACAGACGCGGGTTTCAGCGCTGCCGAAGAAGATAAAGTGGCAGCATTTGGTGTCGCAAGTGTAGATCATGGCTTCACCTCTCTTTTTTACTGAGGACAGTGTACCACAGAGAAAGTCCGATAAAACTCCCTTTCTTGCAGGAGCATAGGGAAGTATGGTATACTGATAGCACCAATCATAAAAAAATTGTCTGGGAGTATCAAAATGGGGGAACAAAAACGCAGTCTGTTACGTCAATTATATTTACCGGCGGTTTTATGCACCGCGCTCTGGGGTAGTGCGGCGCCGTGCGTCAAGCGCGGGTACGAGCTGTTCGCTGTTTCGGCTGACGCGCCGTTTTCGCAGCTTGTATTCGCCGGCTGGCGGTTTGCGCTGGCGGGAATTCTTGTGCTGCTCGTGACCCGGCTGAAAGGGCACCGAATCGTGCCCAAACGGGACGAAATCAAGCCGATTCTGTCGATCAGCCTGTTTCAGAGCATGCTGCAGTATGTGTGCTACTACATCGGTCTGAGCGGTACGACCGGCACCAAAGGCTCGGTGCTCTCCGGCACGCAGACGTTTTTTGCGCTGCTGCTGGCGCATTGCCTGCTGCCGAATGACAAGCTCAACCGACGGAAAACGCTTGGCTGCATCTGCGGCTTTGCGGGCGTGCTCGCGCTCGGACTGGGCGGACTGAACGGCTTCAACCTCACTGGTGACGGTCTGGTGCTGCTGAGCGCGGTATCGGCGGGCGCGGGCGCGCTTGTTTCGCGCATTTACACGCCCGGCCGTGATCCCATGCTGCTGACCGGCTGGCAGCTGCTCATCGGCGGCTGCTTCCTGCTGGGTGTCGGCACGGCTGGCGGAGGCGCACTCGGTCGGGTGACGCTCGGCGGCGTGCTGCTGCTTGGCTACATGATTGCGCTGTCTGCGGCAGCGTTTACCATCTGGACGGCGCTTTTGGGTAAATTTCCGGTCGGAAAGGTCAGCCTGTTCGGCTTCCTGATTCCGGTGTTCGGCACGTTGTTCTCCGCGCTCGTGCTCGGCGAGAATATCTTCACCGTACGCAATCTGGCGGCGCTCGTGCTGGTCAGCGGAGGTATTGCGGTCGCAAACTCTGCAAGTACGAAAAAATAACACCGCAGACGGAATTGCGGTGCATAAAGGGTTAATCTATGGTATTTAGTTCTGCAATTTCGCTGTTTTTCTTTGTGCCGATCGTGTTTCTGCTCGATCGCAGGCTATCGAACGTGGATGCGAAAAACACCTGGCTGCTCCTCGCAAGTCTGGTGTTCTACTCGTTCGGACAGGTGTATTACCTGCCGCTGCTGCTCGCATCGGTGGCGCTCAACTACGTCTGCGGACGGTTGGCCGCAGGAAAGTACGCCAAACTCGGCGTCACGCTTGCTGTCCTCGGCGGAATAGGACTGCTCGCCGTGTTCAAGTACGCGGATTTTGCTATCCGTACAGTGAACGCACTGTGCGGGTTGAGTCTGCCGCTGACCGGCATTGCGCTGCCCATCGGCATCTCGTTCTTCACCTTCCAAGGGTTAAGCTACGTTATTGACGTGTACCGGGAGCCGAAAATGGTCTCGCACTCGTTCAAGAAGGTGCTGCTGTACATCGCGTTTTTCCCGCAGCTGATCGCCGGGCCGATCGTCAAATACCACGACGTCGAGCAGGAGATCGACAGCCGCCGCACCACTCCGCAGGAGACCGCACTTGGCATCCGCCGGTTTATCTGCGGTCTGAGCAAAAAGCTGCTGCTGTCGAACGCGCTCGGTCAGATGGCGGACACGGTGTTCGCGCTGCCTGCCGGAGAGATCGGCATGCTGGCAGGATGGACGGGCGCCATTTGCTACACGCTGCAGATCTACTTCGATTTTTCCGGCTACAGCGATATGGCCATCGGTCTCGGACGCATGTTCGGCTTCCATTTCCGCGAAAACTTCAATTATCCGTACACCGCGACCACCATCAAGGAGTTCTGGCGCCGCTGGCACATTTCGTTGTCCGGCTGGTTCCGCGACTACCTGTATATTCCGCTCGGCGGCAACCGAAAGGGGAATGCGCGGACGTGGCTCAACCGTTTTCTCGTATTTTTCGCAACCGGACTGTGGCACGGCGCAAGCTGGACGTTTGTCCTCTGGGGACTGTGGCACGGACTGTTTTCCGTGCTTGAGGACTGCGGTGCGATTCCAGTAGACAAGCTCAAGGGAAAACGAATCGGACAGCTGTACACGCTGCTCGTGGTCGTGCTCGGCTTTACGCTGTTTCGTGCGGACACGCTGGCACAGGCAGGTGCCATGTATGCCGCGATGTTCTCCGGCATTGGTCTGCACTGGCTGGGCACGGCGGCTGTCTGGGCAAAATTTACGCCTGCGTTTGCACTGACGCTGTGTCTTGCGCTGCTCCTGTGTACGCCTGTGGCCCGTGAGCACACACCGAAACGCGAGAACGTGACGTTCATCGGCTCTCTGGGTTTGCTGCTGCTGTGCATGATGTACCTTGCGGCAGGCTCGTTTAATCCGTTCATTTACTTCCGATTTTGAGGTGAAATATGAAATATAAATGGTTTACAGCGGCGTTTTTGTCGCTGTGCCTGATTCCGGTAGCGGGTATGCTCGTGCTGCCCGAGCAGCAGGCGGCAGGCAATGAGCATCTCACGCCCAAGCCGAGCCTGTGGAACGCACAGACCGGCTGGAACGAGGACTTTCTCGGCGGTCTGACAGATTATGTTGCCGACCATTTCGGCTTTCGGCAGGAGCTCGTCACCGCAAATGCCGCGCTGCAGACCAGGCTGCTGCGTACCTCGCCTGCCGAGGACGTCATTTACGGCACGGACGGCTGGCTGTACTACGCGAAAACGCTCGATGATTATCAGAATCACGCAACGCTGACCGAGAGTGAGGCGCAGCAGCTGGCGCAGACCGTAAAATCCATGCAGGACTATTGCGAAAGCCGCGGCGCGCGCTTTCTGTTTACGATTGCGCCGAATAAAAGCTCGCTTTACCCGGAGCACATGCCTGCGCGCTACCTGACCGAGGATGCGGACGGCAACTACGAACGCGTGCTGCCGTATCTCGAGCAGGAGGGCGTGAACTATGCCGACCTGTTCTCCGTGTTCCGCGCACACGCAAACGTGCTGTATTATAAGACCGACTCGCACTGGACGAACCGCGGCGCCGCGCTCGCACACGATTATCTGATGAACACGCTCGACTTGCCGCATACATCGTTCACGGACGCGGACTATACGACCGAGCGGAGCCACAGCGGCGATCTTTACCAAATGCTGTACCCGAAAGGCACACAAAAAGAGGAAACGCAGGTGTATCAGACCTCGTTTTCGTATGTGAACCCGCCGCGCTCGGACGAGGATATCCTCATGCAGACCACACAGGAGAATGCGCCGAACGGCCGTCTGCTGCTGTGCCGCGATTCGTTCGGCAATGCGCTGCATCCGTTTCTCGCGGAGGATTTTCGTGAGGCGATCATCACCCGGCAGATGCCGTATCCACTGGAACAGGTGCAGGAGGGCGATACAGTCATCATCGAGATTGTCGAGCGAAATCTGCCGAATATACTAAAATATTCACCGGATTTGGGGAACAAAACCGAACCGTAATCCGTCTAATCAGTAGCTGCAATAGAAATAAACAATATGGAGGAAATTCTATGAAAAAGCTGACAGCCATGCTGCTGGCACTGACGCTCTGCTTTGGTCTTGCTGCGTGCGGCGGCAACACCGCACAGGATGATACCAAGGACGAGAGCCAGACCGTCCAGACCGGCAAAACCGAGGATAAGAAGGACGAAGCGAAGACCGAGGAGAAATCCGACGAGACCAAGACCGAAGGCGCAAAGACCGAGACTAAGACTGACGATAAGACCTCGACCGACAGCAAAACCGAGGATAAAACGACCGAAACCAAGCCGGTGACGAGCAGCACGAACACCACGACCGCAAAGCCGTCTGCTTCAGCGGGCACGAGCAAGCCGTCTGCCTCGACCTCGACGAGCAAACCGGCGGCATCCGCTCCGGAAAGCAAGCCGGCACAGAGCAAGCCTGCGGCAAGCGCTCCGGCTGAGACCAAACCCGCAGAACCGGCGAAGCCGACTGCCTCTCAGGCGAGCAGGTACGTCGGCTCGTCCGCATCCGCACTTGAGAGCGCACTCGGCGCACCGATATCCAAGAGTTATTCGCCGAGCTGCATGGGCGAAGGCGAGGACGGCATCTGGACGTATGACGGGTTTACCGTTTATACCTATAAAGAGGGCGGTTCGGAGACTGTCGAAGCGGTTCAATAAATTAGCAGTTAGTAATTGACGATATGGTTTTATGTTTCGCAGGGGAGGCCGATGGCCTCCCTTGTTCGCGTTCTGCAGAGGTAAAATGAAAGGGCAGACCAATGGTCTGCCCCTGCGGAGGATAAAATTCCTAATTACGAATTTATCAGAGAATGCGTCTCTGCGGTTTATTCGCTACCTGCTTTACGGCCTTGCACGGCACGCCGATGGCAAGCATACCTGCCGGTACATCCTCCGTCACAACGCTGCCTGCGCCGATGACGGCGTTATCACCGATGGTGACGCCCGGGCAAATCTGCACGCCCATGCCAATCCAGACGTTATTGCCGATGGTGACCGGCTTGGCATATTCCAGTCCGGCGTTGCGCTGTGCAACATCGAACGGATGGCCTGCGGTCGAGATACAGCAGTTCGGGCCGATGAACACATGGTCACCGATGGTGACCGGTGCCGCGTCCAGGATCACAAGGTTATGGTTTGCATAAAATGCACGGCCGACACGCGTATGGCTGCCGTAATCGACAAAAAACGGCGGCTCAATGACAATATCGGGCGCACAGGCGCCTAAAATGGTATGCAGAAGGGCGTTTTTCTCCTCCTTCTGGGAGGAACGGAGTGTATTGTAATCCATGCACAGGTCGCTGGTCTGCGCACGCGCTTCGAGCAGCGCAGGGTCGCTGTTGGCGTCGTACAGCAGGCCGGAAGCGGCTTTTTCAAGTTCAGTCATCGTCAGGGTTCCTCCTTAATTCTGGTGGCGTACCAGTTCATAATCATCGCCGGAGCGGTAGTACGGACAGCTTTTGCCGGTCTGCATCAGGCGGTAGAATTCGTCCTCATCCAGATAGGCTTCGCATACATATTCATCCATTTCATCATCGTAGACGTTGTAGGCGCAGTCGTCACAGGTTCCGGTCATCGGTCATCGCTCCTTTCAATTTGGTTGATTGCGGATTGCAGAATAGCCTCGGGGTCGTTGCCGCAGATGTCGAGACACTCTGCATAGATGAGTCGGGTCTCGCGGATACCGAAGTATTCTTTGGCCATAGCGGTCAGATAGTCGAAGCTGAACCGCGGGTCGTACGCGCCGCCTGCGGTGGTGATGTAGGTCAGACTGCGGGCGCGGCACAGGCCGCACGACTGTCCGTGGTCGTTGTAGGCGCTGACAATGCCGGTGACATAAATGTTCTCAATGTAGGTTTTCAGCTGTGCCGGAAAGCCCAGATCCCAGTAGGGAGCGGCAATGATGATATCGTCGGCATCAGCAAACTGGTGGGCATAATCGAACATCGGGTCGTGCCATTTGCCGCCGGCAATGAGCGATTCGCGGTGAGCAAGCCGTTCACGGTTGAGCGGGACAAGCGGCTGATCGTATATGTTCAGCTCAGTGACGTCGCTTATGCGTGCGAGATAGGCGCGCGCCAGCCGTGCCGTCCGCGACTCTTCCCGCGGACAGGCGTTGATGTAGAGTGTCATGGTATCCTTCCTTCTTCTTGTTCCTAACTATATAGTATAGCAGAAAACTGAGAAATTAGGAATTAGTAATTAGAAATTATTGTGAGGATGAAACCCATCCCTGCGGTACAGCTCAATAAATTAGCAGATTATTTTATGCTGTTTACCAGAGCCTGCCAAACTGCAGTATCGAAAGTTTCATCTGCAATAAAGCAGTAGCTATACTGGCTATCCTTCCACTCGGCCGAGGTATAACCTGTCTCGGCATAGAGAAGTGCGTCCGTACCCTCGAGTTTCTCGCCGGAAACGGCATGGTTCATACCTTCGAGCGCGTCCTCGCCTTTACCCATGCAGTATTTAAGTGTATGTCCTTCCGCGTCCGCATACACAACAACAGCCATGCCGAACTGATCGGATGCCGAGTCGAACGCATAGCCATCCGGCAAGGTCTGCGGCAGCGCCAGCGGGAAGGAGAGCGCAGCGGCAAGCGCGTCTGTCGTGTCGTAATCCTGCGGCGCGGTGGCGGTGACAGGCGGTTCCTTTCCCTCACCATCCGGATTAGCAGACGTGCGGTTTATCTGCATAACAGCTGTGCCGCCGATAATCAGTACCAAACAAGCTGCAGCCGCTCCGTATCTTCTCCAGGCGGACGGTTTGCGCACCGTCGGTTTATCCAAGGCATCGTGCAGGCGCTGCTCGAGGTCGGGAGACGGATTGACGTGCTCCATCAAACGGTTGTACTTATTCATCGAAATCATACGCCTCCTTCAGTGTCTCTTTGAGCATACTGCGTCCTCGGTGCAGCAGGGAACGCACGGTGCTCTCCTTCTGTCCGTGAATGCGTGCGATTTCCGCGGTAGAATACCCTTCATGGTAGAACGGATGAATGGGTTCGCGGTACTTGGGCGGCAGAGCACGCACAGCATCCCACACAAAGGCGAGGTTACTGTCTAACTCATCGCACGGATAGCTTTCCTTGAGTGCGTTCGTGTGCTTGAACCACGCCGGATTCAGCTTGTTTTTGCTCAGGTTGATGGCAACACGGAGCAGGAAATCAGTGAGACAGAGGTCGCGGCGGTAATCAGCAGCGTATTCTAAAAGAGTGAAGAGTGGAGATTTTCTCCACTCTTTCTCTTTTGCGGGTATACAGAAAAAGAGTGGAAAGTTCTTCACTCTCCACTCTTAAATCTTCACTCTGTGAAATCAGTCAGCCCAGTACTTTGCAACATGTGCCTTGGTAACCTCAGCGGCCTTCTTGATATTCTCCTCGTTGGACAGCTTGTAGTAGTCCGGACGGAACACCTCCATGGTGCAAACGCCGCCTTCAAAGCCGATCTTCTTGAGGGTATCTGCGTAACGCTTGTGATCCAGGCAGTCGCCCGGCTCGCCCGGCCACAGACGCTTCTCGTCGTTGTTGTAAGCAGCGCCGCACGGCATATTCTCCATGCCGTTCAGGTGCCATACGAAGATCTTCTTGCCGTCAGCCTTCTCGAGAGCAGCCCACTCGGAAGCCATAGCA
>NZ_QUDX01000023.1:0-419 GCF_003477715.1 Butyricicoccus sp. AF35-5AC | reverse complement strand
GCCTTCTCAAGAGCAGCCCACTCGGAAGCCATAGCGTGGAAGTGGTACTGATCGAGGGTGATGCCGACCAGCGGATGATCTACCTCGGTAACGATGTCGTAAGCGTACTCGAAGCGGTTGATGGACATGGTCGGTGCGCCGCAGAACTCGATGGACAGCTTGATGCCGTGCGGCTCAACCTTCTTTACCATCTCCTTGAGAACAGCAACAGCATCAGCCTTGATCTCGTCAACGGTAGCCGGAACGGTCAGATCCATGGACGGAACAACAACGATCATCTTGCAGCCCAGCTTGTTGCAGTCTGCGATGATCTGATCCAGCTTTGCCATAACGGCGTCCTTCTCCTCCTGGGTCTGCTTCATGTTGAAGAAGATCAGAGCGTTGTAGGACAGCATCTTCAGGTGATGCTTCGGGTCAGC
>NZ_QUDX01000022.1:0-14015 GCF_003477715.1 Butyricicoccus sp. AF35-5AC | reverse complement strand
GATGATCGACGCAATCAAGGCTGCTAAGGAGTCTAAGTAATCATCTGATTGCTTTTTGAAGCGCCGTACTGCCTGCGACCTCCCGGTTTGCGGCGGGTTTTGGAGCCCCGCTTGCAATATCCGCCATGCCCGCGGAAAGCGCAGCACGCTGCTTCTGATTGTATAAGAAAAGCCGCAGAGCATTGCTCTGCGGCTTTTTTCGGCACAAAATAAAGAGAAAGAGCCTGTCTGCGCTGCAGACAGGCTCTTTTCAATCCAGATAATCGCCTACCAGACTCCGGTTGTACTGCTTGATGATACGAATGACTACCGAACCATCCTCCTGCTCCGCCTCGTCTACGATTTTATAGCGCGTGCGGTTGCGCTCCAGTGCCTGCTTGTAGTGCTCGACTTCCTCGCGCACCAGACGCACCGCAATACTGTGCTCCAAATCCTCCTTCAGCTGGAAATGCAGGGTCTGATAAATGCACGCCGCCTTAATCCGCTTCATGTCCATTCCTCCTGTTTTGTTTGTGCAGAACGGAAAAAGGACGCACAATGTGCGCCCCTACAGTCGTTTGTAAGTGCAGGTTGATCAAATCAATGAAATTCGCCAACACGCGGAGTGATGAGTTCATCCCTCCCCTCCGGTAAAGCATTAGCGGCATATAAACTTCGCAGGTGCTATGCGAAATAACGCGCAAACGAGTTGCGCGACACTGTTATCCCCCAGGGGACCTTCTTTTGCCCTTTGGGCAATTCACCTTGTGTCGCGTCTGCGTAGAGTTGCCGGTATGTGTAGCAGAACGGCATCCGAGAACTGCGTATAGGTCGAGTAATGGACGCGTAATGCGCGTTCCTACGCAAGAGTAACCCGACTGCCGTTCCCCTATTCCGAAGCGGCCGCCGCTCTCTGATTGCCGCCGTGCTGTCCGAATAAGGGAAAGATAGGAGTTCAAAGAGGAAGGGAAACCGCAGGTGTCCCTTCCTTTTTGCCCCCGCGGCGGGCACCGCAACGTCCCCGCCGTCCGCAGACGGCGCACTCCCCGCTGAGGTGCAGCGAGAAACTTTCCGCCCGTCAGGACGAACCGCCTGCGCGGTTCGGGCATCCCGCCCATCCGGTGCAGAAAACAGGTATGCGACCCCGTTTTCCCCGTTCGGAAAAAGTACCCCAAAACGAATAAAAACGCGACATCAGGCCGCGCTGCTGCACCGCCCCGTCGCGTTTCTTAGCAATAAATAAAAACGGCAGCGAGCGAGAAGAACTCTCAAGCCCTCCACCGATGATGGTAGTAATTATAGCACTCTGCCTCTCGCCGGACAAGATTCAAATGTGCCAAAATCGCATTTACAATTCATTCATAATTGTACAATCCGACAATTCACGCAGCAGTATTCCGCATAAACTGACAACTTGTACAAAAACATGCCTGTTTTTTCGTCAAACGCGCGTCTGCTTTCGAGATTTTATGCTGAAATCCGCGAAAATCGCTTTACAAATAGTCATTTTCATGGTAATATAAATATACTTTCGCCCCGCGCTTAGCTGACGGACAAAGGAAGCGTTCCTATCGCCTCCATTCACCAAGCCGCGGCCCGGCCTGTGGGTGAGTAAAATTTTATTTATGAAAGGTGAACTACCGACATGATCCGTAAGGAAGACAAGACTGCCGTTATCGAGGCAAACCGTACCCACGCTACCGACACCGGTTCCCCGGAGGTTCAGGTTGCAATCCTGACCGCCCGCATCAAGGAGCTGACCGAGCACCTGAAGGTACACAAGAAGGATAACCACTCTCGCCGCGGTCTGCTGAAGATGGTTGGTCAGCGTCGTTCTATGCTGGCTTACCTGCAGAAGAAGGACATCAACCGTTACCGTGCCCTGATCGCTAAGCTGGGTATCCGTAAGTAAGAAAATGCGAAAATAGGGGAGCAGTCTGCTCCCCTGTTTCTGTATTTTAAGCTGGGCGGCATTATCGCTTTTTAGCAGTTGAAAGAGAGACCAAATCATGCAGAGCATGATTCGGAATTGAAAATTGAGAATTGAAAATGGAAGATAACGCTCTCCTTGCGCGAGTTCCGTCCGCGCTGCGCTGGCTGCGCTACGCGCTTATTAAATTATCGCGCAGTGCGCAATACAGCAATTCTGCATTCTCCATTTTCCATTCCGCTTGGTTTTTGTTTCAAGTGCTAAAAAAGCTGCTGCCGCCCTCCCCAAACGATTAAAGGAGGAAACAAAATGGCAAACATCAACCACTTTGACTTCAAAAACTACCGCGTTTTTGAGACCGAGATCGCCGGCCGCAAGCTGACCGTCGAGACCGGCAAGATGGCACAGCTCGCTAACGGCTCCTGCCTGGTTCGCTACGGCGAGACCGCTGTTCTCGTTACTGCTACCGCATCCGCTAAGCCGCGTGACGGCATCGACTTTTTCCCGCTCTCCGTTGACTTTGAGGAGCGTATGTACGCAGTAGGCCGCATCCCCGGCTCGTTCATGCGCCGTGAGGGCCGTCCGTCCGAGAAGGCGATCCTGTCCTCTCGTCAGATCGACCGTCCGATGCGTCCGCTGTTCCCGAAGGACCTGCGCAACGACGTTTCCATCGTCTGCACCGTTCTGGAGAACGACTATGACAACTCCCCGGAGGTTGTTGCTCTGCTGGGCGCTTCCATCGCAGTTTCTATCTCTGATATTCCGTTCGACTACGTTGTAGCCGGCTGCCAGGTTGGCATCGTTGACGGCAAGACCGTTATCAACCCGACCTCCGAGCAGCGCAAGGTATCCGAGATGGACGTTACCCTGTGTGCTACCAAGGACAAGATCGTTATGATCGAGGCCGGTGCACAGGAAGTTCCGGAGGACGATATGTTCAACGCACTCATGGAAGCACATGAGGAGCTGAAGAAGGTTTGCGCGTTCATCCAGTCCATCAAGGACGAGATCGGCAAGCCGAAGTTCGAGTACGAGCATCATGACATCGACCACGACCTGTTCGACAAGCTCGAGGCAGCCTGCAACGACAAGTTCGAGGTTGCTATGGATACCGACGACAAGACCGTTCGTGACGCCGGCGTGCGCGCTATCGTTGACGAGTTTGAAGCAACTCTGGACGAAGAGTACAAGGAAGAGCACGGCGCTAACCTTGGCGAGTGCGTAGACAAGCTGCAGAAGAAGATCGTTCGCCGCTGGCTGGCAAACGGCAAGCGCGTAGATGGCCGCGGCATGGAAGAGGTTCGTCCGCTGGCTGCCGAGGTTCACGTTCTGCCGCGCGTACACGGTTCCGGCATGTTCACCCGCGGTCAGACCCAGGTTCTGACGCTCTGCACTCTGGGTACTCTGGGCGATGCGCAGGAGCTGGACACCATCTTCGAGGAGAAGGAAAAGCGCTATATCCACCACTACAACTTCCCGTCCTTCTCTGTTGGCGAAACCCGTCCGTCCCGCGGTCCCGGCCGTCGTGAGATCGGCCACGGTGCTCTGGCTGAGCGCGCTCTGCTGCCGGTTATCCCGCCGGTAAGCGAGTTCCCGTACGCTCTGCGTCTGGTTTCCGAGGTTATTTCCTCCAACGGCTCCACCTCTCAGGGCTCCGTCTGCGGTTCCACGCTGGCTCTGATGGATGCCGGTGTTCCGATCAAGGCACCGGTTGCCGGTATTTCCTGCGGTCTGATCACCGATGGCGGTCAGGAGACCACCTTCACCGATATTCAGGGCGTTGAGGACTTCTACGGCGATATGGACTTCAAGGTAGCAGGTACCAAGAAGGGCATTACCGCAATTCAGGTTGATATCAAGGTTGACGGTCTGACCCCGAACATCATCAAGCAGGCGTTCGAGAAGTGCCGCGTTGCTCGTTACGGCATTCTGGACGAGATCATGCTCAAGGCTATCCCGCAGCCGCGTGAGGACGTTTCCGACTGGGCACCGAAGATGACCACCATGCACATCAATCCGGACAAGATCCGCGAGGTTATCGGCAAGGGCGGCTCTGTAATCCAGAACATCGTTGCTGAGTCCGGTGCAAAGGTTGACATCGAGGATGACGGTACCGTTACCATCGCTGCCGTTAAGGCTACCGATGCAGACAAGGCGAAGAAGATGATCGAAGCGATCGTCAAGGAGCCGGAGCCGGGCGAGATCTACTACGGCAAGGTCGTTCGTCTGATGAACTTCGGCGCATTCGTAAACCTGCTGCCGGGCAAGGACGGCATGGTTCACATCTCCAAGATGGCTGACCACCGCATCGAGAAGGTCGAGGACGCTGTCAAGGAAGGCGACATGGTTTGGGTTAAGGTCATGGAGATCGACGACAAGGGCCGTGTAAACCTGTCTATGAAGGATGTTAAGCCGGAAGAGAAGATTCTGTAATTGAATTTCGGCTGAAATAGAGAAAAAGGCTTCGGAGCGATGCTCCGAAGCCTTTTTATTCATCCGGGATATACTCGATAATATCCGAAACACTGCAGTTTAGGATAAAGCACAGTGTATCCAGCGTTTTCAGTGTGATTGTTTTACCGTGCTTCATGCGGTGCAGAATATTGGCGGAAAAGCCCTGTTTGTAAATTAAATGGTATTCTGTAACGCCTTTTTCTAAAAGCGTCCGGTAAAACGGAGCGTAACTGATCATGTACGATCACCTCACGCACAACATAACACGACCTAATATATTGACTATGCCCAATATATTGAGTATAATGTGTGTGAGGTGAGCTTATGGCTGAATTTTGTCTGGATTGTCTCAACCGCCTGGAGGGCACCTGCTATACCAAATGGGATGTTTCACTCTCTTGGAGCAAAGATATTTGCGAAGGCTGCAGTCAGCTTCGCCGAACCGTGATTTGCCTGCGTAAGCGGACAATTCGACGGCAGTATCTCGGTTTATATGATGATAATCACCGTAAATCACGCAAATAAACCCATATTGACTTTCCCCTTAAAACTACTATAATGAAGATAGCAAAAGAGCGCAGCCGATGGCGGCTACGCTCTCACCAGTTTACGAAGAAAACCAAGAGTTTCCTCGGTTTTCTGCTTTTATTGTAGCACATATTCTGTCGCTCTCTGCAATTCTTCCCTCTTCAAATGAAGAGGGATTTATGCTATAATGAGGGGTACACCAAAATCCACCGGAAAGAAGGACAAGCCCATGACCTCTGTGCTGCTGCCCGAGGGCGAACTGCGCGTAGCACGCTGCGACATGCTTGACAAGCTGATCGCGGTCGGCGACGGCGACGCGGCGCTGCTGTATCTTTATATCCTGCGGCACGGCGGCACGGACGGCTCCGCTGCAGCGCGTGCCCTGCGTCTGAGCGCCGATCGCTACGAACGTGCGGCATTCACGCTCAACAACCTAATCGCGCCGACGGAAAAAACCAAAACAACAACCGACAAATCCGCCGAAGCGCCGTGCTACACCGGCGATGAGCTGCGCCGTGCCCGTCTGGACGACCAGACCTTCTCCGGCCTTTGCGATGCAGCAGAGGGCATTACAGGCCGTGCGCTGACCGAAGGCCAGCTGCGCTGTCTGCTGACCATTTACGACTATCTCGGTCTGGACGCAGGCGCAACGATTGAGTTGCTCAGCTATCTAAAAAGCGAAAAGGGCACGGTCCGCACGACCGATCTGCGCCGCGAAGCCAACCAGTGGGCCGATATGGGCATTGTCACCGCGCAGGCGGCCCAGCAGTACCTAACACGCCGTGCGGACGAAAAACCGCTCAGCGAGGCGATCTACCGCGCACTCGGTGCGGATATCGAGCAGCCTGCGCCCAAGGAGCAGCGCGTCTGCCGCTTTGCACTGGCGCACGGCTTCCCTGCCGACGCAGTGGAACTGGCGGTGCACCGCACCGGTCAAAAGCAGGGACACAAAAGTCTGGATTACACGCTCGGCATTCTGCGCCGATGGGACAATGCGGGCGTACATACGGTCAGCGAAATCACCGCTCTCGAGCCGGAAACCCGCACGTCTGCCGTGTCTGCCGTGCCTGCCGCCGTCGGTCAGACACCCGCACAGCCGACCGACAGAGCCACGCTCGCCGCTTGGGAGCAGGACTGGGCTGCACGCGTGCGCAGTCATCGCCGCAACACGGAGGAATAACCTATGGCATACGATAAAAAACTGCTCGCCGCCGCACGGCGCGAGCTGGAACGCGAGCGCACGGCTCACACCGAGGAGCTGGAAGCGCGTCGGCGTGATATTTACACACGCGAGCCGCGTATCCGCGCAATCGACCGCGAGCTGAGCACCACAGCAGCGTCCGTTCTGCGGGCCGCAATGGAATCCGGCGGAGACCCGACTGCTGCAATCGAAAAGCTGCGCGACCGCAATCTCGGTCTGCAGGAGGAACGCGGCGGCCTGCTCCGGCAGCTTGGACTTCCCGCCGATTATCTGACCGACAAGCCGCTGTGCCCGAAATGCGGCGACACCGGCTACGCCGGCAGTGCGACCTGCGAGTGCGTCAAGGCGCGCTACGCCAAGCTGCTCAAGGAGCAGCTTTCCTCGGTGCTGCCGATTGCCGATCAGAACTTTTCCAAGTTCGACATGAGCTTTTACTCCACCCGCCCGGATGGACGCAGCGGTATTTCGCCGCGCGAAAATATGGAATATAATCTGGGCGAATGCAAGACTTATGCCGCAAAATTCAGCAAGGATTCCCCCAATCTGCTGCTGTTCGGCTCGACCGGTCTGGGCAAGACCTTTCTCTCTACCTGCATTGCCGAGGCGGTCTCCGCACGCGGATTTTCCGTGGCCTACGACACCGCCATCAACATTGTGGCCGCGTATGAGACCATCAAATTCGGCTCCGGTGACGGCGAAGCCGCCGCAGAACGCGCTGCACGCTACGAGCGCGCCGACCTGCTCATTATCGACGATATGGGCACCGAAATGGGCACCGCCTTTACGGTTTCCGCGCTGTACAACCTGATCAACAACCGCCTGATGGCTAAGCGCCCCATGATCATCAACACCAACCTGCTGCCGGAAACGCTCAGCGAGAAATACTCGCCTGCCGTGGCCTCCCGCCTGCTCGGCGAGTTCCTGCCGCTGCGGTTCTTCGGTGATGACATCCGGCTGCTGAAAATGCGCAGAACATAAGCAAATCCCTCTCTTTTTGCGAGAAAGAGAGGGATTTTTTAGGTAACACCGCATAATTAAACTGCGGTGTTGCCTCAGATTTCGGATTGTTTGCCGAGCAGCTTATCGCGCCAGCGACCAAACCGATGCGTAATCATGCGCAGCTCGATACCGACAAGCAGCGCCGCGATAACCGTACCGATGCCGACGCTGCCCAGTCCGTGCAGGAAGATCAGGCAGGTGATGAGCGAAATACACACCATAGATACGTCAAACGCGATTTTGACGGTCGGGAACGGCTTGCCTGTCAGCGTGGAGATGGCCAGCATAGCGCCTTCACCGGCCAGCGGCATAATGTCCGCCGGAACGTAGAAAAAGATGCCGATTGCAACGAAAACAGTGGCAATCCAGCACATCAGCAAACGGATAATTAGGTTGTCCGTCGAGGGAAACATTGCCGCGAGCGTGTTGCAGGTGGTTGTGAATGCGCCGAACACCATGCCGACCGGAATCTGCAGCAGATTTTTGCATTCAAAGCGGCGGCGCATCAGCAGCATTTGCAGGATGACCAGAATAACGTGGAAAATGACGGTCGCAACGCCCATCTCAATGCCCCAGACACAGGTCATGGTGTATGGGATGGAGCTGACCGGCGACACGCCGAGATTTGACTTGACCGACAGTGCAATGCCGATAGTCATGACGAAGAAGCCGCCGAAGTAATACAGCAGCCGAATACCGAGTTTAGAGCCTTTCATGCCTATTTTATCCCCTTTTAGTTGTTTAGATTGCGATAAATGCGTTCAAGCAGGGCCTGTAACTGCTGCATCTCCTGCGGTGAGAAGCCGCGCAGCGCCTCCTCTTCTGCGGCTGCAAAGATATCATTCAAGCGGCGGCACTGTTCCCAACCGAGATCGGTCAGGCGGACATACACCGTACGGCGGTTTTCGTCGCGTGTGCTGCGTTCAAGCAGTCCGGCGCGTTCCATTCCCCCGAGGATGGTAGAAAGCGAGGACGGCTCGATATGGCAGCCCTTGGCGATATCCTTTTGCATGGCGCCGTCGTGATCCTGCAGGAAATCCAGCACTTTTGGCTGTCCAGTGGTCAGACCGAGCGGTTTGATGCGCGACATGACAAGTTTCTGCAGCATGGCATGGTCAGCCATGAGCAGGTAATGGGTGGAAAATTCCATTGCGTTCTCCTTTGTTCTAATTCAAACAGTTTGCTTTCTAATTATATGCCCATGAGTGCGGATTGTCAATTTGTATTTTTATACTTTTTGTTATATTTTCTTTCTTTATTATAGATTACTTTTCGTTATATTATCATTAGATATAACTTTACGCTGTTTCTTTAACGATTCTGCGCCTGCGCGGCGCAGGCGTACAAGAGGGTCGCTACCAAGGTTTCTTACTCCGAATTTTGAAGCATTTTCGGTTTCAGCAATCTCGCCAAACTTTGAATGTTAAAGACGAATACAGCAAGTTTTGCTTGCATATCATGCAAAATACCGTAGTTTTCCCGAAACAAGTGTATACTAAAAATGTTCGTTTATTATTGATAAAATAAAACAGGAGCGTATAGCTTGAAATTGCTATACGCTCTTTTTATGGTCTTGCAATCTATTTGAAAAAAGCATGAATTTTTACACATTCCCGCGGAATTTAATCGTAATATCCGTCATATTCATGCGCTCTCTGGGGAACTGGTGGCGCTCGAGGTAGTCGTAGAGCAGGCGGATCGGGAGCGTGCCCTGTGTTTTGACATCCTGCCCGATGATGAAATCGACCGTACCGTTTTTTACCATTTTGATGTTGCCCTCGGTGACATCGTGAACGACGATGTGCAGCTTTTCGCTGCGGTGTGCGGCGTGCACGGCGCGGTAAACGCCCTCCCGTCCTGCGGAGGTCAGATAGATGCCGCGCAGCTCGCTGTCCGACTGAATGGCGCGCATAGCGATGCGCTCGGAAAGGCTTTCGTCGAGGAACGAGCATTCCGGGTGCAGAACCCGGATATCCGGAAAACTCTCCGCCATTTCGGTGCTGAAGCCGGTAAAACGCTGCGAGTCGGCATAGTGACCGCTGCGCTGCCCCAGAATCGGCAGCACGCTGCCGTGCCCCTGCATGACCATGCCGAGCAGCGCAGCGGCGGCGCGGCCGCTCGCGATGTTGTCCGTGCCAACATAGGCGATGCGGTTCGCATCGGTGATATCCGTGTTGAGCGTCACGACAGGGATGCCCTGCTGCTCACTGAGCGTGTTTATCCTGTCGCGCACGAGCGTGTTCGCGAGCGGCATGAGCGCGAGGCCGTCGATGTGCTCGGTCGTTACCAGCTCATCGATCAGCGTCAGCTGATGCTGCACATCCGTGTCCTGCATCGCGCGCACAATGACCGTGATGTTCGGGAGAAGCTCACGCTCGGAAAAGCTCTCGAACAGCTCGCACAGCATCTGCACGAAGGGCGAATGGTCGGAGTGGAGCACCACGCCGATCTTCCACTGCTGCGTCTGCTGCATGACGAGGCGGTTTGAGATATAACCCATTTCACGCGCCGTCGCGCGGATGCGTTCCGCGACTTCCTCGCGCACGCCCTCCTTGTGGTGCAGGGCGCGGTCCACCGTTCCGCGCGACACCCCGCAGCGGTCAGCAATCTGCTGCATCGTTACCATAAAATCACTCTCCTGCGTTATCTGTACTTATACTATATCATAAAATACAGCCGTGCGCCAGATATTACATCTGCACGAAAATGTTGTACCGCACATCGCCAATGATACAATGATAGCGCTATTTTTGTGCATAATATCATAAACACTCGCAATCTTAATATGCATAATCACGATATAATGCACGGATAAATGATAGTGCGCCCAAGCTATTGCAACCGGAAATCCACTGTGATATTCTGTGATTGTCAAGTGAACAAGGCCATTCACAAAACCGAAAAATTCCCCAAAAGAGAGTGAGAGAAACAAAATGTCATTTTTCAGTTCCATGATCTGGATCGCGCTGAGCTTCCTGTTTTTCACCGTCATGGTGGCAGTCATTTCAGCGTGGAAGACCCGAGATGACAAGCTCGACACCGCCGAGGGATACTTCCTCGCGGGGCGCGGACTGCCGGGTATTGTCATTGCAGGCTCGCTGTTGCTGACCAACCTGTCCGCAGAACAGCTGGTCGGCACAAACGGTCAGGGCTGGGCTTCCAATATGAGTCCGATCGGCTGGGAGGTCGGTGCACTGTTCACGCTGTTTGCACTGGCATTGTGGTTCCTGCCGACCTACCTCAAAATGGGCACGACCACCATCCCGCAGCTGATGGAAGCACGCTTTGGCCGCGGCACCAAGCTGATGTTCTCGTTCGTCATCGTTGTGATGTACTCCATCCTCAATCTGCCGGTCATCCTTTACTCCGGTGCAGTTGTATTTGAGAATATCTTCGATATTTCCGGTATCTTCGGCATCAGCAAGTTCCAGGCTGTTGCAATTCTGTGTGTCGTTATCGGCATTATCGGCGGCTGCTACGCCATCTTCGGCGGTTTGAAGGCGGTTGCCGTATCCGACACCATCAACGGCATCGGCCTTATCATCGGCGGTCTGATGATCCCGTTCCTCGCGCTGACGTTGCTGGGTCACGAGACCACCGGCGGCGGTCTCGTAGAAGGTGTCAAGTACCTCGTACAAACCGAACCCGAAAAGCTCAACGCATGGGCTTCGTGGGATGCTGCTGAACCGGCTCTGCCGTGGCCGCTCATCTTCACGGGAATGTTCTTCAACAATCTGTACTGGTGGTGCACGAATCAGTCCTTTGTACAGCGCGCACTTGCTGCAAAGAGCCTGAAGGAAGGTCAGAAGGGCGCGATCTACTGCGGTTTTCTCAAGACCATCGGCTTCTTCTATCTGGTACTGCCGGGCGTTATCGCTTACCACCTGCCGTCCATTCAGGACAAGCTGGCGGCGGCCGGTTCCTCCGCGATTGACTTCGCTTATCCGGCGCTGGTTTCCGCCGTTGTTCCCAAGCCGGTCATGGGCTTCTTCGCCGCTGTTCTGTTCGGCGCGATCCTGTCCTCGTTCAACTCGGTGCTCAACTCCGCATCGACCATGTTTACCCTCGACCTGTACCGAACCGCCATCAATCCCAAGGCTTCGGATATGCAGTGTGTCAAGGTCGGCAAGATCTACGGCACCTGCGCCGGTGCAGTCGCTATCTGCGTGGCACCGTTCGTTATGTTCGCACAGGGCATCACGACCTTCCTCAACTCTATGAGCCAGTTCGTTTCCCTGCCGATTCTGTTCACCGTACTCGGCGCGCTCATCTTCCGCAAGGCACCGAAGTACGCGCCCAAGGTCATTACCGCTGTTCACGTTATCGCTTACGGCGCGTTTATGATCATCAAGCCCTGTTACCCCACCTCGGGTGAGCCAATTCATTATCTGTACGCCATCGCTGTGCTGTTCGTCGTTGAATTTGCCATCATGTGGTATCTGAACAAATACCGCGGCACAGAAGAATATGTTCCGGCCGATGTCGGCGCAGTCGATCTGACTCCGTGGAAGTATCGCCATATCGTATGTATCATCGGTATCATTCTGGCGATCGGCATCTACATTCTGTTTTCGCCCATCGGCATTGCCGCATGAGTATAATAACTAACCAAGAACCTGTTTGAGAAAAGAAAAGGAGAACAATTACTATGAAACTCGGATTTAATGAAGCAAATGACCGTTTCTGCAAGAACCACAGTGTTATGATGGACCTCGAGCTGTGTGAGAAGTACGGCTTCGACTGCATCGACATTCAGTCGGAGTGCCTGAACCGCGATCTGGAAGCCGGCAAGATCACCCTCGAGGAGATGGGCGCATGGTTCCAGAGCCACCACCTCAAGATGCTTTCCTACAATGCGCTGTGCTTCTTCAACATGAAGCAGACGCAGGAGGAAAAGGACGCCGTGATGGCTGAGCTGGACGAGATCATCCGCCGCTGCAACATCCTCGGCTGCAAGATGATCGTTGTCGTACCGAGCAAGGACATGAAGGAGCGCGGCCTGACCCCGACCCGCAAGGAAATCCGCGAGGATGCAGTTGCTGTTCTCAAGGAAATGGTTAAGAAGTGCGAGCCGCACGGCATCCGCCTGAGCCTTGAGTTCTGCGGCGAGCCGTCCATGACTATCAACCGCTTCGAGGACGCTTATGCAATCGTTGAGGAAGTAAACAGCCCGTATGTCGGCGTAACGCTCGATCAGTACCACTTCTACGCAATGGGCTCCGGCTGGGATACCCTCGAAAAAGCCGACGGCAAGAAGATTTTCGTATGGCACCTGAACGGCACCGAGGATATGCCCTGCGGCGCATATTACAACAACGACGAAAAGCGTCTGTGGCCGGGTGCCGAGGGCGACTGCCTGCCGCATGCGCGCTACGCAGATACCCTCAAGAAGATTGGCTTTGACGGCGACTGCTGCACCATCGAGATCTTCCGTCCGGCATACTATGAGATGTCGCAGGAGGAGAACGTAAAGAAGTCCGCAGAAGTCACCCGTGCACACGTTGAAAAATACGCACAGTTCTAATATCGTAAAATCAGCAGTATCTCACAGCATATTCCCCAGCATTTATCACATTTTTTTGATCTGTAAAGGAGAATTTATTATGAGCTATCTGAAGAAAATCGGCGCACTGTTTGTTTCCTCCGCATTGATGGCATCCATGCTCGCAGGCTGCGGCTCGTCCTCCGATTCCACCGGCGGCAACGGCTCTCAGGCTGAGGGCGGCGATGGCAATTACAACATTTCCATCGTGTTCAAGACCACCTCGAACGAATACACCCAGTACATGATGGCAGGCGCGGAAAAGGCGGCGGCTGAGACCGGCGCAGTACTCGACATGAAGGGCGCGACCTCGGAAACCGCCTATGACGAGCAGCAGAACATGATCGAAACCGATCTGCACGCCAACAAGTATGACGCGATGATTATCGCACCGCTGCAGGGCGATATGGCTTCCACGCTGGTAAGCGGCACGGATATGCCCATCTTCGCAATCGACACGGACTTTAATGCACCTGAGAAGATTTCGTTCATCGGCATCGGCCAGAAGGATGCAGCGGCAAGCGGCGGCGAAAAGGCTGTCGAGGCGGCGAAGGCAGCCGGCTGGGATAAGATCGAAGCAGCTTATATTGCAGGCGTTCAGGGTGACTCCACCGCAGATGCACGCCGCACCGGTTTCCAGGAGGGCATTGACGGCGCTGGCGGCACGTTCCTCGCAGATGAGGTGCAGTATGCTGATGCAGTAGCCGATAAGGCAACCGTCTGCATGGAAGGCATCATGCAGAGCCATCCGGAAGGTCTGGCGATCATCGCCTGCCACAATGACGACTGCGCGATCGCGGCAGCGCGTGCAGCAGCGAACAATCCGGCATACGCTAAGACCATCTTCATCGGCTTTGACGGCAATATTACCGCAGCACAGTCCATCCTCGATGGCGGCGAAACCATGACCGTTGCACAGAGCGGATACGATCAGGGCTATCAGGCGGTTAAGACCGTTGTGGCACATCTGAACGGCGAAAAGGTAGACAGCTTTGTTGACTGCGGTACCAAGGTCATCGACAGCACCACCGCCGAGGACTACATGGCAACCCTCAAGAGCCAGATGGACGGCAAGGCAGTTGCACAGTAAACCGTAATACCATGCGCTGCACTTGCAGCAGCAAGTGCAGCGTATCTATTAAACAATCACGTTTCTATAAGGAGAGAATTCCAATGGGCATTTTGAAAATTGGCGTTGTAGGCTGCGGCCGAATCGGCAAGCTGCACATTAACAACCTGATCAACTCCGTACCGGGCGTTCAGGTAGTAGCTGCTGCTGACCCGATGCTCGATAAGTCCGGCGCACGCGAGTGGCTGGCAGAGCGCAAGATCACGGGCGTATCCACCGACTTTATGGACGTTATCAACAATCCTGAGGTAGA
>NZ_QUDX01000021.1:0-16614 GCF_003477715.1 Butyricicoccus sp. AF35-5AC | reverse complement strand
TGCTCACAGAATACCCATACGCCGGAAAAATCGGCGAGGTTGGTGTTATTAAAATCAGCCATTGTTCTGTTCTCCTTTCAATCAGATAATATGCTTCTTCAGCAGTTCAGCCGCCAGAGTCTCACAGGTAGCCTTGTCAGCGCCCTCGAGCATCTTG
The DNA here is from genome assembly GCF_003477715.1 of Butyricicoccus sp. AF35-5AC. Classification (NCBI taxonomy): domain Bacteria; kingdom Bacillati; phylum Bacillota; class Clostridia; order Eubacteriales; family Butyricicoccaceae; genus Butyricicoccus; species Butyricicoccus sp. AF35-5AC. Next base: position 16,457 of record NZ_QUDX01000021.1, on the reverse strand, counting down.
CCCTGACCCTTCTGCGGGGGAGTGAAAGACTTGAAGATATTGGTGGGAGAACCCTTCAGACCAATGGTGGTCGGATCGATCAGCGGATCGTCCTTCAGGGTGTTGTAATCATATACGGAAACCGGAGCGGAGTAGCAGTCCATGATGCCGCCGAGGGACATGTAGCGGGGCTCGTTCAGCTCCTTAATGCAGGTCAGCAGGCACGGGGTCTGGGTCTCGATGGTCATGTGGCCGTCCTCGAGCATACGCTTAACAACAACCTTGTCGCCATCCTTCTCGATGCCGGCAACGTAGGAAACCTGCGGGATGTCCAGCTTCTCAGCGATCTGAGAACCAACCTGAGCGGTATCACCGTCGATAGCCTGACGGCCGCAGAATACGATGTCGTCCTTCTCCAGGCCAACCTTCTTAACAGCAGCAGCCAGGATCTGGGAAGTAGCAAAGGTATCGGAACCGCCGAACTCACGAGCGGAAACCAGAACGCCTTCATCAGCGCCGCGAGCGATCAGCTCACGCAGCATGCCCTCTGCCGGGGGAGGACCCATGGTAATAACAACGACCTTGCAGCCGGTAGCGTCCTTCAGCTTCAGAGCAGCCTCTACAGCGTTCAGGTCGTCCGGGTTGGTGATGGTCTGCATGGATGCACGATTCAGGGTGCCATCGGGATTAACAGCAACCTTGCCGGAGGTATCCGGAACCTGCTTTACACAAACAATTGCCTTCATAGTTCAGTTTTCCTCCTTTTCTTAGCGCAGAACCTGACCAGCGATGACCATTCTCTGAACCTGAGAAGTGCCCTCGTAGATCTCGGTGATCTTAGCGTCACGCATCATGCGCTCCATCGGGTACTCACGGATGTAACCGTAGCCGCCGTAAATCTGTACGCACTTGGTGGTAACGTCCATTGCAACCTCAGAAGCGTACAGCTTAGCCATAGCAGCTTCCTTGGTGAACGGCAGACCAACATCGTGGTTGAATGCAGCACGGCGAACCAGCAGACGAGCAGCGTCGATCTGAGTTGCCATGTCAGCTACCATCCACTGCAGGCCCTGGAACTTGTCAAGGGTCTTGCCGAACTGTACGCGCTCCTTCATGTACTGGATAGCCTTATCCAGAGCGCCCTGTGCGATGCCCAGAGCCTGAGAAGCGATACCGATACGGCCGCCGTCCAGAGTCATCATAGCGATCTTGAAGCCGCCGTTCTCCTTGCCCAGCAGACGGTCTGCCGGCAGATGAACGTCCTCGAAGATCAGCTCAGCGGTCTGAGAACCACGGATGCCCATCTTGTGCTCGATCTTGCCGATGGAGAAGCCCGGGTCGTCCTTGTCAACGATGAACGCAGAAATGCCCTTGTTGCCCTTGGTCTTGTCGGTCATAGCAAATACAACGTAGGTATCTGCACGGCCGCCGCCGGTGATGAACACCTTGGAGCCGTTCATGATGTAGGAGCCGTCCTCCTGCTTAACAGCAATGGTCTGCTGTGCAGCGGAGTCGGTACCTGCGTTCGGCTCGGTCAGGCCGAATGCACCGATCTTGGCGCCTTCCTTCGGCTCGATCAGCGGACGCAGCCACTTTTCCTTCTGCTCCGGGGTACCGAAAGCGTAAATCGGCCAAGCACCCAGGGTGCCGTGAGCGGACATAATGCCGCCGGTGGTACCGCATACGCGGCTCATCTCTTCGATAGCGATAGAATAGCAGATATAGTTACCGCCGGAGCCGCCGACTTCCTTCGGGAACTGAATGCCCATCAGGCCGTACTTCATCAGCTTCTGAACGGTTTCCTCCGGATAGCGCTCTTCCGCATCGATCTCAGCTGCGATCGGCTCTACTTCATTCAGAGCGAACTCGCGGCACATCTTCTGGAACAGTGCTTCTTCTTTTGTAAGCCTAAAATCCATGCCATAAACCTCCCAAAAATAAATAATAGCGGACACGCACAAAAACACAGCGCACACGGTCATTGGCCGCAGCGCCGCGCCCAGCGAGGTCCTTGTTTGGAGCATGTCTATCTCTATTATATCGTTCGGAAACCATTTGTCAAGGATTTAACATTCTTTTTACTGATAAAATCCGCACTCCATTTTTTGTGCGTTTCTGCCAAATGTCGGCAGGAACGAACGCACATTGCACGCAATCCTCATCCTGTTCTGTCGCCGCTTATATTTTTTAGAAAAATTACGATTTCACTTCATATTTTTCACATTTAATACATATAACAGAAGGAAACCATCAATCAGAGGAGGAATCGCCTATGTGTGGTATCGGCGGTTTTGTCGATTATGAACGCGACGCACGCCGCGGCGGACCGATCCTTCACGGAATGAAGCGAACGCTTACGCCGCGCGGGCCGGATGCCGAAGGCACGTATTTTGACGAGGACACAGCGCTTATCCATCGGCGGCTGATCGTCATTGATCCGGAGGGCGGCAAGCAGCCAATGTGTTCTCCCGACAGAAATACTATCCTTATATATAACGGAGAGTTATATAACACGCCGGAATTGCGTACAGAACTTATGTCACGCGGTCACGAGTTTGTCGGACATTCGGACACTGAAGTGCTGCTGCACGCCTATCTCGAGTGGAAAACCGACGCATTTGCGCGGCTGAACGGCATTTTCGCCTTTGCCATCTGGGAGAAACGCGAACGCCGACTGACGCTCTGCCGCGACCGACTGGGCGTGAAACCGCTGTTTTTCGCTCCCATTCGCAACGGTCTGACCTTCGGTTCGACCATTGACACCGTGCTGTGCCATCCGGAGATCGAGCCTGCGCTCGACGAGGATGGTCTGCGCACGCTGCTGCTGCTCGGTCCGGCTCGCCCGCCGGAATCCGGTGTTTTTCGGCAGATTTCCTCACTTATGCCCGGGCATTTTGCGGTTCTTACGCCGGAAGCCTTCACCGATCACACCTACTGGAAACTCGAGGCGCACGAGCATGAGGACGACCTGCCGACTACCGTCGAGCGCACGCACACGCTCATCTGCGATGCCGCCCGCCGTCAGCTGGTCAGCGATGTGCCGCTGGCGTGTTTCCTGTCCGGCGGACTGGATTCGTCCATCCTGTCCATGCTGGCGGCGAAAGATTACGCGGCCCGCGGCGAAACGCTGCATACCTGGTCGGTGGATTATCGGGACAACGATAAATATTTTACAAAGAGTATATTTCAACCTAATAGTGACGATTCGTATATTGACCAAATGGTGGATTTTCTCAGTACGCACCATCATCGCGTTGTGCTCGAGCCGGAGGCACTGTGCGCGGCCCTGCTGCCCGCGACGGATGCACGTGCGCTGCCCGGCATGGCGGATGTGGACTCCTCCCTGCTGCTGTTCTGTGCGGCCGTCAAGCGCGGCGGAACCACCGTTTGCCTGTCCGGCGAGTGCGCCGACGAGTTATTCGGCGGCTATCCGTGGTACCACCGTGAGGAAATTCTGTTTGAAGATACGTTTCCGTGGTCACGGTCGGTCGGTCTGCGGCTGGGTCTGCTCACACCGGATGCCGTTAGAAACGGCGAGGAATTTGTGCACCAGCACTACCGCGACACCTGCGCCCGCGCACCCAGGCTGCCGTCCGATGACAAAAAAGCAGCCCGGATGCGTGAAATGTTCGTGCTCAATCTTGACTGGTTCATGGCGACCCTGCTCGACCGCAAGGACCGCATGAGCATGTACTCCGGTCTTGAGGTTCGCGTGCCCTTCTGCGACCACCGCATTGTCGAATATGCCTATAACATGCCGTGGGACTTCAAGTCGCTCGAGGGACGCGAAAAGGGCATCGTGCGCCGCGCCTTTGCCGATGAACTGCCCAAAGAGATCGTTTACCGCAAGAAAAGTCCGTATCCGAAAACCTTTCATCCGGTTTATACCCGCTTGTGCGCGGACTATGTCCGCCGTATTTTCGAGGATAACACCTCGGTCGCCGCTTCCCTGTTCGACCGGAATGCCGTACAAAAACTCATGCAGCGACCGGAAAGCCTCGCCGAACCGTGGTTCGGACAGCTGATGCGCACCCCGCAGATTTTCGCGTATATCATCCAGCTTGACCGATGGTTCCGGCATTATCATGTCAAAATAGTATAAAAATAATGGAGAATGAAAAATGATACGTTCATCTTCCATTCTCCATTTAAAATGCTCAATTATGCGAAATACTCCGCCAGTGTGTTAATGATAAGCTGATGATCATCCACATGATCCGGATAACCGGAAACGCAGATGGAACCGATCACGCCGGTACCGCGCAGCCGGATCGGGAAACCGCCGCCTGCGGCGTACTCGTTCGGGTCGAGCTTGCGGTCCGCGAAGGTCTCACCTGCGTCCTCCAGCTCTGCGAAAAACCGCAGCGAGGACGTTTCCATCAGGTCAACCGCGTTGCGCTTGCGCGCGAGCCACAGTTCGCTGTCCGGCTTTGCGCCCTCACCGAAGCAGCGGAACACGACCAGACCGTTCACCGTAATCTCAACCGCAACCGGCTGCTCCTTTGCGTTTTCATGCAGCTTGAGGCCGATTTTCAGCGCATCCTCGCGCGAAAAATGCTCAAACTGAAACTTCTCCTCCTGCTCTGCACACATGGAGATCATTGTTTTGTAATCCTGCATACTGTCCCCGCCTTTCGAGATTTTGCCGCCTTTGCGGCTGTTACCTTTAGTATATCTGTTTTTCCACCTGCTGACAAGGAGGTTTTTTTATGGCTGAACTGACCGACGGCACCGCCGAACTGCGTGTACTCGTCACGACCGCGTTAGGCGCACTGCCGCTTGAAAACGCCATCGTTTCGGTCTCCACCGCGCCGGATGATACCGGCATGCGCACGCTGCTTTACTCGGTCACGACCGACTCCGGCGGCATGACGCCGTCCATGATACTGACAACGCCGCCGCGTAGCAACTCGCTGAGTCCGGGCAGCGGTCCGCCGTTTGCGGTCTACACGGTCGAAATCTCCGCCGAGGGCTACACGCCGCTGACCGCGCTGCACATCGCCATGTTCTCCGGCGTGCCGACCATGCTGCCCGTGGCGCTTACACCGCTCGCGGAAAACCAGAGCTTCGCGCAGACCGACCTGACCGCCACCGGTGCGCCGCAGGCACTCGATCCCGAGTTGCCGGAGAATCCGTAAAAGGAGGGATTGCTTTGCCCGAACCCTATGTTTCCATACCGGAAACCATCACGGTGCACCTCGGTGCGCCGTCCTCGAATGCGCAGAATATCACCGTACCGTTTGCCGATTACATCAAAAATGTTGCCTCGTCCGAGATTTATCCGACCTGGCCCGAGCAGGCCATCCGCGCCAACGTGTACGCACAAATGTCCTATGTGCTCAACCGTGTATTCACCGAATGGTACCGCGCGCAAGGCTACGATTTTGACATCACCAATTCCACGCGGTATGACCAGTCCTTTGTGCCCGGACGGGATATTTTCGAGAATATTTCCACCATCGTAGACGATATGATCGGCACTTACCTCACCCGCGGCGATTCCATCGAGCCGCTGTTCACGCAATACTGCAACGGCACGACCGTCACCTGTCCGGGCGGGCTTAGCCAGTGGGGAACCGTGCCGCTGGCCGAGCAGGGACTTTCCGCCGAGCAGATCTTGCAGTCGTTTTACGGCAGCGACATCAATTTCGTCACCGGTGCACCGCTCTCGCCCAATCTCGGCGGGTCATTTCCCGGTGTAACGCTGCGGCTTGGCGATTTTTCCGAGGATGTCCGCACGATTCAAACGCGCCTTAACCGCATTTCAACCAATTTCCCGAACATTCCGAAAATCTATCCCACAGACGGCGTGTTCAGCGCGGACACCGAACGCGCCGTGCGGGCGTTCCAGCGGCAGTTCAACCTCACCGAGGACGGTCTTGTCGGCCCGGCAACATGGTACCGCATCGCGTTCATTTATAATAATGTCAAGCGCCTGAGCGAGCTCAACAGCGAGGGACTGACCCTCAGTGAGATCTCCCGCCAGTATCCCGAACGGCTGACCGAGGGCATGAGCGGCCCGGGCGTACAGCTTTTGCAGTATTTGCTTGCCATCGTCGGCGAGTTTTATGACGCTCTGCCGCGCTGGCAGGCGGGACAAATCGACGGTATTTTCGGTCCGCAGACCCGCGAAGCCGTGGCTGCGTATCAGCGGCTTGTCGGCCTGCCCATCACCGGTGTGGTGGATCGAGAGACGTGGTATTCCCTGCTTTCCACCTACCAATCCGTGCTGCTCGCCCAGCCTGAGCAGGAGTGGCTCGAAGAATTTATCGGCCTGCCGGAAACCTTTCTCGTCAAGGGGATGCGCGGCGAAGCCGTGCGGCAGGCGCAGCAGCTCATCAACATCATCGCCCGCGGCTACGCCGAAGTGCCCGCTGTCACGGTAGACGGCATTTTCGGAGACGCGACCGAGTCCTCGGTGTCAGTCATCCAGTCGCTGCTCGGTCTGCCCACCACGGGCGCTATCGGCCCGCTGACCTGGGAAGGCATGGCTGATCTCGCCGAAACCGTGCTGGTCGGCAGCCAGAGTGCCAGAGGACAGTATCCCGGCTATCCCGTTGGAGAGGAGGCAACGTGATTGTACACCGATGCACAAAAATGCAGCCATATTTTCGATTTGCAGACCTTTCTGCGGCGTATTCAGCAGGCTGAGGGCAGTGCTGCACCGCTCGTGCCGGACGGCATCTGGGATGCAAAGACTGCCGCTGCCGTGCGCGAATACCAGCAGCAGAACTGCCTTCCGGTGACGGGCATCGCCGACCAGCGCACATGGAACGCCATCTACGCTACATATGCCGCGCTTATCGCCGCCGATGCACTTCCCATGCAGACGGCATTCTTCCCGCCGGAGAGCGATGCCGTGCTGAAGCCGGGCGCGAAAAGTCCCACGGTGTATGTGCTCCAGCTCATGCTGGGCGAAACTGCGCCGCATTATAACCGGATTGCCGCCGTGCCGCTCACCGGCGAGTACGATGCGGATACACAGTCCGCTGTCAGACATGCACAGAAAATTTTTCAGCTGCCCGAGACCGGCATTACCGATCGAGCCACATGGCAGGCACTGACAGGGCTGCACAATGCTTTGTTCCAGCGGACACCGCTCGGTTGGCAAATCAATGGAGAATTGCGATTGGAAAATGAAAAATGAACACAAAAAGACCCCGAAACCAGGTTCCGGGGTCTTTCTATTCGCCTTATTCGCTGAGCAGCATACGGTCGCTCTCGATATTGAACTTCTCGAGCAGGTCGCGGACGGTAAGGTTCTTCTTTTCCTCACCGCGGATATCAACGACAACGCGACCGGCATCCATCATAATCAGACGGTTGCCGTACTGGATGGCGTTCTTCATGTTATGCGTTACCATCAGTGTGGTGAGGTTGTCGCGTGCGACGATCTCTTCGGTGATCTGCAGCACCTTATCTGCGGTTTTCGGATCGAGCGCTGCGGTATGCTCGTCGAGCAGCAGCAGATCCGGCTTGCGCAGGGTGGCCATCAGCAGGGTCAGTGCCTGACGCTGACCGCCGGACAGCAGACCGACCTTACTGGTCATGCGGTTCTCCAGTCCCAGACCGAGCGTTGCCAGCTTTTCACGATACAGCTCGCGTTCCTCGTTCGTGATACCGGAGCCGAGGCCGCGCTTCTGACCGCGGCGGTATGCCAACGCCAGATTCTCCTCGATACCCATGGTAGCGGCAGTACCCATCATCGGGTCCTGAAATACGCGGCCGAGGAAACGCGCGCGCTTATGCTCGGGCAAATTGGTCAGATCGTAGCCGTTCAGATGAATCATGCCCGCATCCACCGGATACACGCCTGCGATCAGGTTCAGCGTGGTGGACTTGCCGGCGCCGTTGCCGCCGATGATGGTGACAAAATCGCCGTCCTCCAGGGTCAGGTTCAGGTTGTCAATGGCACGCTTTTCGTTTACCGTGCCCGCGTTGAAGGTCTTGTAAATCCCTTTGAGCTGCAGCATGTTACTTGGCCTCCTTCGCATCAGTCTTTGCGGCACTCTTGGCTGCACCGCGGAAATACTTGCCCTTCCAGTACGGAACAGCAAGGAAGATTGCAACGACGAAAGCCGAGATCAGCTTCAGGTCGTTGGTGTTCAGGCCGAGGTTGAGGACCACCTGAATAACCAGATAGTACACAACCGCACCGAGCGATACGCCGAGCAGGCGCAGCGCAAAGTTGCGGAAAATACGGCTGAATAGCACCTCACCGATGATGACAGCGGCAAGGCCGATAACGATAGCGCCACGGCCGGCGTTGACATCCGCGAAGCCCTGATACTGGCAGTACAGCGCACTTGCCAGCGCAACCAGACCGTTGGACAGCATCAGGCCGAGCACCTTGACAAAATCCACGTTGATGCCCTGTGCACGGCTCATGTTCGGGTTTGCGCCGGTCGCACGGATGGAGCAGCCGAGCGCCGTACCGAAGAACCAGTACAGCAGCGCGATAACCACAATCGTAAAGACAGCCGCAACGAAAATCGGATTTTCGATAGTCAGCTTCTTGACGTTGCGCAGCGATACAAGCAGCTTGTAGTTGTCCGGATTGATCGCTACATTTGCTTTTTTGTCCATAATGCGCAGGTTAATGGAGAACAGCGCCAGCTGTGTCAAAATACCGGCCAGAATCGCCGGAATACCCATACAGGTATGCAGAATACCGGTAATCAGTCCGGCCAGCATGCCGGCAAGGAAAGCGCACAGCATTGCCACCCATACATTCGCGCCGTGCGTCATCATAACGATGCACACCGCACCGCCGGTCGCCATCGTACCATCGACGGTCAGGTCGGCCAGATCGAGCACCTTAAAGGTGATGAATACGCCGATCGCCATCAGTCCCCAGATCAAACCCTGCGCCACTGCACCGGGAAGTGCGGAAAGCAGGCCCGAGAAAAAGCTCACTTAAATTCCCCCAAACAATAATGTTATCTGATAAAGCGTAAAAACGCTATCTTCATTATAGCAAATTTTCGGGTTATTGCAATGATAACTTGCCGTTTTCGCGGATTATTTTGTTTCCTACCGTTTTTCTATGCTATTTTTAGCAGAAAAAGGAGATGCGAAAGCACCTCCTTTTTCTGCTTATTATTTTCTTATCACATCTGATGATCGAGCGTTACAACCGGATTATAGCGCGAGTCGATCGCTTTCAGGCTGTCATAGATCTTCATCAGCAGGTCGCGTTTGGCATCCTCATCATAGGAAAACGGCACAACAACGTCGAAAATCAGGTTGATCTGGCGTTTGCCGTCCACTACGCGGAAGTCGTGCATGGTAAGCTGTCCGTCGATCTCACGGAGCACGCCGTCGGTCTGCTCACGCAGCGCGTTGACATACGCATTATTGATATCGATCGGATCCATGTGAATGACTAGATACACACCGGTCTGCTGCCAGACACGCTTTTCGGCCTCGTCGATTTCCTCGTGCACAGCCACAAAGTCCGAGTCACTCGGCACCTCAGCATGCAGCGACGCAATCGAGCGTCCTGCGCCGTAGTTGTGGATGATCATATCGTGTACGCCGACAATATGGTCGGATTCCATTACAATCCGCCGGATATTGCGGGCAACCACCGGATCGGCGGCTTCGCCGAGCAGCGGCGCAACCGTATCCTTCGCAATGCCGATGCCCGACCAGAGAATGAACGCGGCAACGGCAACGCCCACATAGCCGTCCACCGGCAGCGTGGTAAACCGGCCGGCTACCATGCCGAGTACGACAACAGCCGTGGTAATAACATCATTACGGCTGTCCTGACCGGCAGCCATCAGCACCGGAGAATCGATTCTGCGGCCGATATTGACGTTGAATGCGCCCATCCACAGCTTAACCAGCATGGATACGGCAAGAATTCCCATCAGCACCGCCGAGAACGCTACGGCAGCCGGATGCAGAATGCGGTCGAGCGAGGTTTTGAAAAACTCGAAGCCGACCAGAATGATGATGAACGAGACGATCAGTCCCGCGATGTACTCGGTACGTCCGTAGCCGAACGGGTGCTTCGCATCCGGCTCCTTGCCGGAAACCTTGAAGCCGACAATGGAAATCAGGCAGGACAGACCGTCCGACAGGTTGTTGAATGCGTCCGCCGCGATGGAAATCGACCCTGTAAGCAGACCAATGATCAGCTTGAGTGCAAACAGGAACAGGTTGCATGCCAGTCCGACCGCGCCGGACAGCACGCCGAATTTTTCACGCACCTGCGAATCGCCGGTGTTTTCCGCATCGCGGATGAAAATATGGATAAGTGCGTTTGTCATAGCAGTCCCTTCATATACAGAATGTTATAAACACCAACAATAATTGCTCCCTGTAGAACCATAATTGCCGGTATGCCGAGCATGAAAATATGGTGCAGGGTCTTGTGACGGATGATGAGCATGGTGGCATACACGCCCGGCCCGCCGCCAATCAGCGCCCAGAAAAACAGCGTGCGCTCGGGCACACGCCTCCAGCCGCGAGCCGCGGCGAGCTTATCGTAAATACAGACAATCGCGCCGATGACGCTGACTGCAATAAAATAGTACAGCACATACTGCACGGTCGCTGCACCTCCTTTCGGATTTCCTACAATTTTACCACAGGCATTGCCGTATTGCAAAGAAATCAGGTCAAAAATAGCCGTGACTAACACAAAAGTAGCGGTGTCTAACAGAAAAGACGCCTTTTCAGGCGTCTTTTGTCAGTTTGTCAAAAAAGTATTATTTTAATTTTTACGCTTCGTGCGGCAGCACGCATAAAATAGAATTTGCGAAGCAAATTCATAAAAAGTCGGGGCGTGTACCTGACTTTTTATACAAGGGAAGAAAAAATGTGCCCGTTAGGGCGCGGTTTTTCTTCAGTATTCGCTCGAAAGCGTGGTTTCGAACGAGAGGCTGCTCGGAAAACGATAGTTTTTCGACAGCCTCACAAAAGACGCCTTTTCAGGCGCCTTTTGTCTTTTACCGTCTTTTTCCCTTGCAATCGCAATGACAAATGAAAAATGCACTCACATTTTATTTTTCATTATCATTTTTTCGGGTTGCCGCTGTCGAACGGCTCATCAAAGTGATAGTGCATCAGCCAGCCTGCGTCAAACTGCGCGGCGTACTGTCCGGCGAGCGAGGCGGCACGAATACGCGCCAGACCGAACAGCTCCGGAACGGAATCCGTGCGGGTTTCGTCCGGTTTCCACAGGTTATGCCACGGCTGATGAGCCAGATTGAGCGCATCCCACGCCGGACGCTCGAGCTTCATGTGACCGGTGAGCAGGGCGCCTCGACCAAGCAAGGCTTCCGCCTTTTTCGCTCCGCGATAGACGGCGCGGCTCTCCGAATAGAGAAAACCCTCCCACGAGGTCATTTCCACGAATGAACGACGCAGATCATGCGTGGAAACGTCCGCTCCGTATACGGTTTTGAGCGTTGCGTGCAGCACAACCGACAGCACCGCCTGCTCGACCGGCGAAAGCCGGTAGCGTTCCTCCGGATCGAACTCAGTGATGGGGCGATGGCATGCACGTTCGTAGATCAGATAGTCAATGTCACTTTCAATGCGGCTGTGCACCGCCGATGCGGACAGCTTCGGATTTTCAGCACAGAACCGCACCTGCTGGCAGTAAACGTAGGGATGAATCTCGCTGTCGAGCGCATAATGGCACACGAAGCCATAGAAATACGCCGCTGCGATCTCCTGCGCGTCACCGCTCAGGTCGCGCACCGCACGCGAGAGCGCCGCAAACAGCTCGTCCGTTTTCTCCGAGTGCATGCGGTTGCCCAGCTTGTGCAGCGGACTGCCGAACAGGATTTTCCGGTAAAACAGCGGGTCCGGTCCCTGACACCCCCAGAAAAAGCATGCCGGACGGCACGCCGCTGCCCGCTGCGCCGGTGCGGGAAACACCGTCAGCGCCTGCCTGCCAAATAGATGATGCGATACAAAATCCGCCATACTGTTTTCCTCCTCGCTGTGCTTTTCTTTAGATGATTACAGTATACCACGAAATCTGGCTTTCTGCAAAGCATGAGAAACGCGCCCACCGGTAATCAGTGAGCGCGTCCTCAAACGGATTTGCAGTTAATACCACACCATTAGGCAAGAGCGGTTTGCGAGTAAATTTTGCGTACTGACGCGCCGCAGTTCTAATTGTGCGACATTGCCTTTACTTTTCTGCCATATGGCGGCCGAACGAGGTCGAATTCATCGCCTTCTGCAGCGCCGGCAGAAGCGCCATTGCAACAACTACCGCGATAACGATATTCGGAGGCGAGGTCATCAGCTTCGGAATATTGGCCACAAAAGCCGGAACCAGCGCACTGCCGCCGATCATCAGCTCAATAATACCCTTGAGCATGTACAGCAGCGACGAGAACACCGCACCTGCAAGGCACGCCACGAGGTTGCGCGCAAACTTCTTTGCGGCAGCGGCACCGGCGTAAGCGATCACGCCGCACAGCCATGCCATCAGGAAGAAACGCAGGAAGGTGATCCACGCCTCCGGTGCGTACTCCGGCGTCATCAGGTCGAAGATCATCGAGCCGATACCGGCAGCAAGACCGCCGCGAACCGGTCCGAGCAGCAGGCCGCACAGCAGCACGAACGCGTTTGCGAGCTTGATCATGGTGGTGCCTGTCGGCGTCGGAATGCGGATGGAAAGGAACATGGTAACAACGAATACCACTGCCGCCATCAGACCGATCATCACGATGTCGTACAGCGAAAACGCTTTCTTCTTGGATTCCATCAAAAATCCCCCTAATCTGATATGTTTTATTTATCATACCGCGAATATGGTCTGTCGAAAATGGTCAGTTCGCATTTATTTTACAGGGTCAGATGGATAATCCCGGAACGGCTGGGCAAACTACGCGTACAGAAAGGGGAACCTTGCATGAAACTGGATAAACAAACCTATCAACAGCTGCTCGAACGCAAAAGCCCGAATTCGCCGCTGTGGCGCGACTGCCTGCTGGCGTTTCTCATCGGCGGTGCGATCTGCACGGCCGGCGAGGGTGTGCGGCAGCTTTGGCTCTCCCGCGGACTGGATACCGAAGACACAGCCGCCGCAACCGCCATTACGATGGTGTTTCTCGGTGCCCTGCTCACCTGCCTGCATTTGTACGAAAAGCTTGCAAAATATGCGGGAGCAGGCACGATTGTACCGATCACCGGCTTTGCAAACGCCATTGTTTCTCCGGCGATGGAGTTCAAAAGCGAGGGACTTATCCTCGGTCTGGGTGCAAAGCTGTTCGTTATCGCGGGACCGGTGCTGGTGTACGGCATTTCGGCAAGCGTCATCTACGGTCTCATTCTGTTTTTGACGGGAGGCGGTTCGGTATGATAAAGCGCATCGGCAAGCGCACGCTTGCGCTCGAAAACCGACCGTATCTGCTCGGACACGCGGCGGCAGTCGGCAAAAAAGAGGGCGAAGGCCCGCTCGGTGAGCGGTTTGACTATGTGGCGAAGAATGACCGGATGGGGCAGCGCTCGTGGGAACTGGCAGAGAGCGAGCTGCAAAAGACCGCCATCCGGCTTGCGCTGCGCAAAGCCACCTTGCCCGAGCGTTCGCTCGACCTGATCCTTGCAGGCGACCTGCTCAACCAGTGCATCGGCTCGTTTTTAGCGTCCATGCACGCGAATGTGCCCTATCTCGGGCAGTACGGTGCATGCTCGACGATGGCACAGGGTCTTGCGCTCGGCGGCTGTCTGGTCGAGAGCGGCGCGGCAGACCGCCTGCTTGCGGCAGCTTCCTCGCATTTCTGCTCGGCGGAGCGGCAGTACCGTTTTCCGCTGGCCTACGGCGGGCAGCGCACGCCAACCGCACAATGGACGACTACTGCGGCAGGCGCGGCTATTCTCGGCAGTGAGCCGGTGCCGAACGGCGCGGAGCCGTGCGATGTGCGCGTGACGCATGTCCTGTTCGGCAAAATGGTCGAAATGGGCGTCAAGGACGCAGCCAACATGGGTGCGGCGATGGCACCCGAAGATGTGAATTTAGACCCATACATTTTTCGGCGCGCTGAGCGCTGTGTTTTGCATAAAATCTGCTGTTATCAGAACCATTCATTGGTATTCCCGTCCGAACGAACAAAAACAGACAATCCCACTTGATACCGTACCTGGCATCAAGTGGGATTTTATCTGCGCAAATGCTTTTCTTATCCAAACACCGCAGAGGCGAGCGGATAGACCACAACAAGACAGGCCGCAAGGGACAGCACAAGGAACACGAGGTTCGCCTTGAGCACACCGCGGACCGTCACATGCCCCGGTCCGAAGATGAGCGGTGCCGGCGCACACGCGGACGGCGTCAGAGATGCCATAGCTGCTGCGACACCGATGACAGCGGCAAACGCTCCCAGATGCATGTTGGAACCGGAGAGCAGCGCCAGACCGATATTGAAGAACAGCACCATCGTCACCACATTAGAGAGGAAATTTGTCATGATGAGTGCCGCAACCGCGAGCAGTTCGAGCAGCACCGGACTTTGTATTGAGCAGCACTCTCGTCCGTCCCTATACGGCCTGCTATATGATTTCTGTTCGTCGGTTTTGGAGTTTTCCGTCAGTTTTTGGCTGGTAGCCGGCTTCCTTGTCGCTGCTATATCGAACGCACTGCAAAAACCAGGTTGCGGCTTAATGCACAACCTGGTTTTTCTTTCCTCATATTAAGCAGAAATTACTTGTTCTTATTCTTAATGTACTCGTCCATCGCAGCCGCAGCGCGCTTGCCTGCGCCCATTGCGAGGATAACGGTAGCTGCGCCGGTAACAGCATCGCCGCCGGCGAATACGCCGTCCTTGGAGGTGATGCCGTGCTCATCGTCAGCCACGATGCAGCCCTTGCGGTTGGTATCCAGACCCGGCGTGGTGTGACGGATCAGCGGGTTCGGGCTGGTGCCGATTGCCGCGATGACGCAGTCAAGGTCGAGCACAAACTCGCTGCCCTCGACCGGAATCGGACGGCGGCGGCCGGATGCGTCAGGCTCGCCCAGCTCCATCTGCTGGCACTTGAGGCCGGTGACGTTGAAATTCTCGTCAGACAGCACCTCGAGCGGCGCAGTCAGGAACTTGAATACAACGCCCTCTTCCTTCGCGTGGTGAATCTCCTCCAGACGAGCCGGGAGCTCCTTTTCGGAACGGCGGTATACGATGTAGACCTCTTCCGCGCCCATGCGCTTTGCACAGCGGGCAGCATCCATTGCAACGTTGCCGCCGCCGACTACTGCAACCTTCTTAGCGTGGTAGATCGGGGTGTCGGAGTTCTCCTTGTATGCCTTCATCAGATTGATGCGGGTCAGATACTCGTTTGCGGAGTAAACGCCGTTTGCGTTCTCGCCCGGAACACCGATAAAGGTCGGCAGACCGGCACCGGAGCCAACGAAAATTGCCTCGTAACCGTCACCGAACAGCTCGTCAATGGTCTCAGAACGGCCTACAACAAAGTTCAGCACGAACGCAACACCGAGATCCTTCAGCGTGTCGATCTCCTTCTGCACGATAGCCTTGGGCAGACGGAACTCCGGAATGCCGTACATGAGTACGCCGCCTGCGGTGTGCAGTGCCTCGAAAACGGTAACCTCGTAGCCCATGCGTGCCAGATCGCCTGCGCAGGTCAGACCGGCCGGGCCTGCACCAACGATGGCAACCTTGTGGCCGTTGGATTCCGGCTTTACTGCCTTCTCGGTGCTGTTTTCGCGCGCGTAGTCGGCAACGAAGCGCTCCAGACGGCCGATTGCTACAGCCTCGCCCTTGATGCCGCGCACGCAGTGGCACTCGCACTGGCTCTCCTGCGGGCAGACACGGCCGCAGACAGCCGGCAGTGCGGAGGTCTCCTTGATCTTGGCAGCCGCTTCGAGGAACTTACCCTCTGCAACCAGAGAGATGAACTCCGGAATCTTGACCTGTACCGGGCAGCCGGTCATGCAGGGCTTGTTCTTGCAGTTCAGGCAGCGCTGTGCTTCCTCGATCGCCATTTCAGCGGTATAGCCGAGCGTTACCTCTTCAAAGTTCTTATTGCGGACGTCCGGCGCCTGCTCAGGCATCGGGCACTTGTTCGGATTCATATTCGGCATGTTACTTGACCTCCTTCTTGAACAGATTGCAATGCTCCTCGCGGCGCTCTACAGCCGCGCGCTCCTGTGCCTTGTACATGGCACCGCGGCGCATTGCACTGTCAAAATCAACGAGGTGACCGTCGAAATCCGGGCCGTCAACGCATGCGAACTTGGTCTCGCCGCCAACGGTGAGACGGCAGCCGCCGCACATACCGGTACCGTCAACCATGATGGTGTTCATGGAAACGATGGTCTTGATGCCGTACGGACGGGTGGTCTCGCAGACAAACTTCATCATGATCATCGGGCCGATGGCAATAACAGCATCGTACTGGTTGCCCGCGTCGATCAGCTCCTTGAGCACCTGCGTAACCAGAGCCTTGCGGCCATTCGAGCCGTCGTCGGTCACGATGTGCAGGTTGGTGCAGGC
>NZ_QUDX01000020.1:0-17768 GCF_003477715.1 Butyricicoccus sp. AF35-5AC | reverse complement strand
GTGATCTTGCGCTCAGCCAGCCACTCGCGTGCGCCGGACTTATCAAGCATCGGGTCAGCAGCAGCTACTACCTGAACGCCCGGTACGGAGTTGATCAGGTTGTTAATGTGCAGCTTGCCGATTCGGCCGCAGCCTACAACGCCAATTTTCAAAATGCCCATTGGAATTCTCTCCTTTTATATAAGGTGATTCTATTATAAACCACTTGTGGGTGTGCTTCAAGGGTGCAGCGTATTTTTCAGCGCACCGCCCAATTTTGGGGCTTCGGTTTGGTGAAAAATAGCAAAGCGGAGCGCAAAAAAAACGTGCAAAATATCCGTGCATTGTGCTAAAATAGAAAATGCACAGGAAAATGCAACACATTGCACGTTGGTGTCTAAAATGCGGTGAAACGCTTGTGCGCTTTACTGCACTATGATAAAATATGAACGTATTGTGGCAAAAATGTGTCTTTTAGGGATAAAAGAGGATACATGGATGCCTGAAAAGGAGAATATCTTATGAAGGTAACTGCACAGTGGATCGCAGAGCAGTGCGGCGTATCGCGTGGAACAGTGGACCGAGTTGTAAACGGCCGACCGAATGTAGCGCCGGAGGTGCGGGAGCGCGTGCAGAAAATAATCAGCGAATACGGCTACAAAACGCCGTCGCAGCGGCAGGCCACCCGTGCGGGACACGGCGCGTTCCGCATCGGCGTGATTCTGCCGAGCTGGGATGCGTTTTTCATCCGCCGGATGCGCGAGGGCATTCGCGTGGCTGTACACAACCGCGGATTAAATGATGTAAATGTGTTGGTGGAGGAGCTGAAAAACCGCTCGCACCGTGCGTATTTCGAGGCCATCGGACGCATGGAGGAGCGCGGCATTGATGGTCTCATTGTCACCGCGCCGGACACGGTAGCGATGAGTGAGGAGATCGACCGGCTGGTCGCAATCGGCATTCCGGTCGTTACCTGCGACTCGGATGTACGGCAGAGCCGCCGCCTGTATCATATCGGACAGAACATGGTCAAATCCGGCCGGATTGCCGCCGGACTGCTTGCACCGTACGTTGAGGGACAGGATGTGCTCGTCGTTACCGGCAACCGTGAATTCACGGCGCACGGACTGCGTGTGCGCGGCTTCCTTGACCGCCTGCACGAGATTTTTGATGATAACGTAAATGTCAACGTCATCGAGAGTGTCGAGCAGTACGAGCTGACCTACGACGGCGTACTGCAGCAGGTGCGGCAGAACCCGCGTCTGCGCGGTATTTATATGGCAAACGAGTCCGTGCGCGGCTGTATGGACGCGCTCGAGCGCGCAAAGCCCAATCGGCGCATTCACGTTGTCTGTCACGATCTGACGCCGCATGCGCGCCAGTATTTGGAGGACGGACGGCTGGATTTCATCGTCGATCAGGATTTTTCGGCGCAGACGACGCGGGCGATCGAAGTGCTGGCGCATACACTGCGTACCGGAGAGTCGCCGCGGCAGAGCATCGAATACATTCACACCAGCATTATCACACGGGAATTGTTGTGAGAAAGGAGCCTATATGAAAGCAAACTGGAAGCGCACACTGCTGTCTCTGGTGTTGTGCGCCGGATTTGTATGGCCTGCAGGTGCGGTAAGCACTGGGCAACCGGCAGCATCGCAGACCGGGATGAGCACCACGCAGAGCAAACCGGCGGCTTATACTGTCAAGAAAATGGGTTTGCTGGGCGTCAAGCGCACCGTAGAGAGCGACAATAACACGGTGAAAATGCTGAACAAAACGGCAGCTTCGCTGGACAGCAGTTCGTATATGTCGGGTTCGGCGTCCGGTGCGACCGGCGAGAGCGAGATGGAAATCTACGCTGCGCTGATTGAGAATATGAAAAAGGCCATGGATGGACTGGATACGACCAGTGATCTTTATAAGACCTATGCGGCACAGTTAAAGGTATTAGAGGATTACCAGACCAGCCTGAACCAGAACGCCGTCAGCGGCATGCAGCAGGCAATGGCCATGCTGTCTCAGTTGGATGACGCGGCGTACACGCTGCGCAAGCAGGCGAAAAATGTCTCCGGTCAGCTGGCACTTGGTGCACAGACCATGCTGATTACCATTAAAAATCTGGGCTACACCAAGGAAAACCTGCAGGTGACGCTCACACAGCTGGACCGCAATCTGGCAGTGCTGAAAACGCAGAGAAAACTCGGCATGATTGGTCAGCTGCAGCTTGACACGGTGCAGAATCAGCGCGACAAGCTGGCGCAGTCCATCGACACACTGGAGACCACCCGCGAAAACCTCGGTTCGAGCGTTGCGCTCATGTGTGGTCTGGACGCGAACACCATCGTGATGCCGGCCGACTTTGAAGCGCTGTACGCGGGCAATCTGGATAAGATGTCCTATAATAAGGATTTGGAGCTGGCACAGAAGAACAGCTTTCTCATCTGGCAGAAGCAGGACGCTGTGCGCAGCGCGTACAACGCGTATGACAAGAATATCAGCGGTACCGCCGAGGCGGTCAAGTCTGCTGAGGACGCACTGGCGGCGGCCAGGGAGTCGGTAGTGGCAGCCTTCGACAGCACCTACAAGACCGTCAAGGACTGCCGGACGACTCTGGCAGCCAAGCGAACCGCGCAGTCGCAGGCGGAGCTTGACCTGAAAACCGCGACCGTGAAGTACAGGAAGGGCATCATTTCCAAGCTGGCGTATCAGCAGGCGCAGGATGCCGTAACGACCGCAAAGCTGAATGTGGAAAGCGCGTATCTGTCGCTGTATACCGCATATAACCAGTACGAATGGGCCAAGGAAGGCGTACTTATCACCACCGCAGCCGCATAAGAGAGGAGTATATATTATAATGAAACGAACCATTGCAGCCGGTCTTTCCGCCGCTCTGCTGTGCGGCATGGTCGTACCGGCGTTTGCCGCCGATACCAAGACCGCGACGAACACCACCGGCACCACCCAGACCCAGCCGACGGCGCCGGTCAAGCTGACGTTTGACAAGCTGGAGGAGACCGTCCGCCGGAACAACGTCACCATCAAGGCGAACAACAACACCGTGCTCAGCGCGGAAAAGACCGATGTAGGCGATCGGTACATCGAAAGCTATTTCCAGCTTTCCGAGCAGATTTCGTCCTACCAGAAGCAGATCAAGGAACTGCAGAAAACGCTGAAGGAACTGGGAACCGACGAGGCGAACGCCGGTCTGCGCAAGACGCTTGAGAGCCAGATTTCCATTCTGCAGCGCAATCTGGCAGCCGCCGAAGCATCGTACAAGAACCTCGACGATGACGAGGACGACGCCGAGGAGGATCAGGAGAAAACGGTTGATAACACCCGCCGTCAGATGCAGAATGCAGCCGATGAGATCTGCCTGAGTGCGGAAAACACGTACATTTCTCTGCGCGGCATGAAGTATACGCTCAACCAGACAAACCGCAGTATTCAGCAGCTTGACCGCAACATTGCGACTGTGCAGAAGCAGGTAAAGCTGGGTATGACCGGTGTAAATACGCTCAAGAGCCTGCAGGCACAGCGAGAGAGCGCCGTTGCCAGCAAGGCCTCGCTGACCACGCAGGTAGAGGCGCTGACCAACACGCTCGCTATCCAGTGCGGCTATACCACCGGTACGCAGATCGAAACGAGCGATCTTCCGGTCGTAACCGCCGAGCAGGTCACCTCCATTGATTATAACAAGGATCTTGCCGAGGCGCTCAAGAACAGCTACGCGATCTACTCCAAGGAGTACGCAATGCAGACCGCGTCCGACGATTACGAGAACAATAAGACCAACACGCTGTATGCTTATCAGGCAGCCAAGATCGACCGCGACGCACAGAAGGAGAGCACGACCGCTTCTTTCCGCAAGCTGTATACCGACCTGCAGGAGAAGCAGACCGCGCTTGCTGCGGCGGACGCCGATCTCGCACAGGCAAAAAAGACGTTTACGGTAAGCCAGGTGCAGTACACGCGCGGCATGATCTCCAAGATGGCGTACACGGATGCGCTTGACACCTTCACCACCGCACAGGAGACCGAGGTTGCAGCGCGTATCGATCTGCTGACCGCTTACAACACCTATCAGTGGGCAAAACGCGGTGTAATTACGGCAACAACTTGATAAGCTGACCGTTTTTGCGAATATAGCAGATATGTATAATGAATTGGAGGACCCCGATGAGCAATAGCAAACGAATCCTTGCGGCGCTGCTGGCCGGTGCGATGGTACTGTGTGCAGGCTGCGGCAAGGAAGAGGAAACCGAGGAGGAAAGCTCAAACAGCACTGCGGTTGAGGTAACCGATGTTACCTCGGGCGCGATGAGCTCGGAGTATACGCTGAACGGCAAGATTGCCGCCGTCAATGAGGTGCAGGTGTTCCCACTGCTGGCGGGTCAGGTGCAGACGCTGAACGTCAGCGAAGGCGACACCGTATCCAAGGGTCAGACCCTGTTTACGGTGGATACCTCGACGGTTACTTCGACGATGAGCTCGCTGCAGCAATCCTACAGCGCTACCAAGACCGCGACCGACCGTGCGATCGAATCCGCGAAGATCGGTGTGGAGCAGGCGGAGCTTGCCGTCAGCAACACCGAGGCGCTGCTCGAAGCGGGTGCGGCTGCCGAGCAGGATCTGACCAAGGCAAAGCAGGCGCTGACGCAGGCGCAGGCCGGTGTCGCGCAGGCTGAGGCGCAGCAGTCCGCGTCTCTGGCGCAGATTCAGGCGTCCATGGATCAGATCAATAAGCAGGCAAGCCTTGGCACGGTAACTGCTCCGTGCTCGGGTACGGTTACGGCTGTAAACGTAGACCGCGGCGGCATGGCATCCTCGGCGCAGCCGAGCGTGGTTATTGCCGAGAACGGTGCGGTTGAGGTGCAGGTTTCTGTTGCTGAGGACGTATTCACCGGCATCAAGGTCGGCGATACCGCAAGCGTCACGGTTTCCGCTGTCTCCAAGGAGCCGATGAACGGTACGGTCAGCACGCTGCCGGCGGCTGCCAATGCACAGACCAATCTGTATGACGTTTCGGTTTCTCTGCCGTCCGGCACCAAGCCACCGATCGGCGCGTTTGCTACCGTCACCTTCTATACCGACCGCCGCGCAAGCACGATTTCCGTGCCGACCGAGTCCATCCTGACCGGCAACAACAACGAGCAGTATGTGTTCACCGTAAATGCGGACGGCACTGCCGCAACCCGCGTTACCGTTACCACCGGACTGGTTACCAAGGATTCGACCGAGATCATTTCCGGCCTCAAGGCAGGCGACCGGGTTGTTACCAAGGGTCAGTCCTATCTGTCGGACGGTGCAGCCGTGCATGTCGTCACCTCGGACGCCGCAGACGGCGGGGAGGGCTAAGCGCGCATGAAATTCGCACAAACCTTTATCAAACACCATGTAATGACCATCCTGCTGTACATACTGGTCGTTGTGTTTGGTTTTTACAGCTTCCAGAACCTGCCGCTGGCGCTCATGCCGTCCATGGAGGTTCCGGCAGCGGTTGTTTACGCTACTTATCCGGGTGCCGGTCCAGAGGATATCGAGCAGCAGGTAACCAAAAAGCTCGAGGGTGCGGTAGCGGGCCTGTCCGGTCTGGATACGCTTCAGTCCACCTCGTCCGAGAATATGGCTATGCTGGTTATCCAGTTTACGAATCATACGGATATGGATCAGGCAATGACTGACCTGCGCGACAAGGTTGCACAGGTAAAGAGCCAGCTGCCGGATGACGCATCCGACCCGACCGTTATGTCGATTGATATTGACTCCATGCCGGTTGTGCAGGTCGCGCTGCGCGGCAACGATCTGGCTTCTCTGCAGTCCATCGCCGAGGACGAGATTCAGCCGGCGCTCGAGCGCCTGGACGGCGTAGCGTCTGTTGATATTTCGGGCGGCTACGAGCAGGAGATCGCAGTCCACACAGACGCCTCCCGCCTGAAGGGCTATAACCTGACGATTTCGTCCATCGGTCAGCAGCTCGGCGCGGACAACATCGCCATTCCGGGCGGCGAGCTGGATAATGGTTCGCAGACGCTGGCTGTCCGCACGGACGGCGAGTATTCGTCCATTGATGATGTTAAGAACGCCCTGATCTCGCTTCCGGCAGGCGGCACGGTACGTCTGAGCCAGATCGCGGATGTTTCCATGCGGCCCAAGGATCAGGACGCCATCTCCAAGGTTGACGGTGAGGAATGTATCATCCTGTCGGTCAACAAGCAGTCCGGCTCCAATACGGCGCAGATTGCCGAGCTGGCCAAGACTGAGTTTGACTCCCTGCTTAAGAGCAACGATTCCCTGCAGTGGAATATCGTTATGGATCAGTCCGACTATATCAACATGACGGTTGATAACGCTATTCAGAACATCTGGATGGGCGTGCTGTTCGCCGCGATCGTGCTGTTCCTTTTCCTGCGCGACTTCGGCGCGACCATGGCTGTTACCATCGCAATGCCGTGCTGTATCCTGTTTACGTTCCTGATTATGAACGTGCTGGGCATTACGCTGAACATGATGTCGCTCGGCGGTATCACGCTCGGCGTAGGTATGATCGTGGATAACTCCATCGTTGTTCTGGAGAACATCTTCACCTATCGAGCGGACGGCTACGACCGTATGGATGCCTGCACCAAGGGCACCGGCGAGGTCATCGGTGCGGTTATCGCCTCCACGCTGACCACGGTTGCCGTATTCCTGCCGATTGCACTGTCCGGCGGCATGGCCGGCATGATGTTCAAGGAATTCTGTATCACCATCGTAGCGCTGCTGCTCAGCTCGCTGATCATTTCCATCACGCTTGTGCCGCTGCTGTGCTATTTCCTGCTCGGCGGCACCAAGCAGAAGAGTGTCAAGCCGCAGGGCTCGGGCGCAACGCCGATCACCGAAAAGCCGCTCTCGCGTGTATACCGCAGTTCGCTGAATTTCCTGATCACCCACCGCTGGGCAGGCATCGCGCTGACCGTTGTCATCTGTATTGTCAGCGTGCTCAGCGTCAGCCAGGCGGGCATGGAGCTCATCCCGGAGATGGATGAGGGTCAGGTGAGTGTTACGGTTTCCATGCCGAACGGTTCGACTATGGAGGACACTGCCGCCATCGAGGACCGCATTGCGGCCATCGCAGTTGATACCATCCCGGAGCTGGAGCAGATCTACTACTCGACCGGTTCTTCGACCTCGATCATGTCCTCGTCCTCGGGCGCAAACGTTACCATTTCGCTGGTAGATCTTGATCAGCGTGACCGCTCGTCAGCGGATATTGCCAAGCAGCTGCGCCGTGACCTGCAGGATATTGCAGGCTGTGAACTGACGGTTTCGACCAGTAGCACCATGTCGATGTCCACGGATTCGGACATCAGCGTTGAGCTGACCGGCGATGACTACGACCAGCTGGCTGAGACGGCAGACGATCTGGCAAACCGGATCAGCGCACTGCCGGATGCTATCAACGTGGAATCCTCGGCAGGCGAGCAGACCCCGCGTGTTGCCGTTAAGATCAACCGCGAGAACGCCTCGCGCTTCGGCCTGAACGCGGCCACCATCGGCGGCCTTGTCCGCGGTGAACTGACCGGCTCGACCGCGACCACGCTCCGCATGAACGGTGAGGAATACGACGTTACCGTTGCCGGCGACGAGGATGTAGCAACCAGTCTGGACGCACTGCGCTCCATGCAGATTCCGACCATGACCGGCGGCACCGTACCGCTGTCCATGGTGGCGGATGTCTATACCGAGCTCAGCCCGCAGTCCATCGTGCGCAAGAACCAGAAGGAGACCGTTACCATCACCGGTGAAAGCGAATCCGGCGACAGCAACGCGATTCAGGCGGCTGTTGACAAGGTTGTGGCGGATTATGAGCTGCCGGACGGTGTAGAGGTCGGTTCCGGCGATACTGCCGCATCGCAGATCGCGGAGACCACCGGTACGCTGATGCTGGCCCTTGCGGTGGCAATTGTGCTGGTATATTTCATTCTGGCAACGCAGTTCAACTCGTTCTCGCTGCCGATTGCAATCATGCTGATCCTGCCGATCGGTCTGCTTGGCTCGATGATCATGCTGTGGCCGACCGGAAATCATGTTTCCATGGTCGCACTGCTCGGTGTTATCATTCTGGCCGGTACAGTCGTCAACTCGTCCATCGTGCTGATCGACTATACCCTGCAGCGCCGTCAGCGCGGTGAGGATAAGAATACGGCTATCCTGAACGCATGTCCGCGCCGTGTCCGTCCGGTGCTGATGACCGCTATGACCACTATCCTCGGCCTTGTGCCGATGGTATGCTCGAGCGGCGAAGGCTCCGAGATGATGAAGCCGATGGGTGTTGTTATGATGACCGGTATGGTTATCTCCACCATCGCAACGCTGTTCATCACTCCGGTTTACTATTCGCTGACCGACAGCGTCGCTGCCCGCCTTTCCGGCCTGTTTAAGAAAATCAAGCTGCCGAAGTTTAACTTCCATAAGAAAAATCCGCAGCAGTAAGCAAAAAGGGAACCGATTTCGGTTCCCTTTTTGAATTGAGAATGGATAATGGAGGATGGATAATGAATGGCGGGCAAAATGGGTACCGCAGTTGTCCAATGTCTGTACAGTCTACCCCGTAGGGGAGCACAGTGTGCTCTCGCACCCATTTAACGATGGCTTGGGCGAACACGGTTCGCCCCTGCGGGTATACGTGTGCAAATGAATTTACAAACAACGTATTGATTCAACCGCCGCGATAATTTTCCATTCTTCATTCTCAATTTTCAATTCCGATATTCCCTTGCATATCGCACAAGTGAAGTCTATAATATTTGTATAAATTGCAGATAGGAGCGAACAATATGGCTTCGGATAAAACAAATGTAATGCGTGTGCTCGAGCAGCACAAGATCGCCTATAAGCCGCACGAATACCCGCACGGCAAGGACGCCGTAGACGGTGTTTCGGTTGCGGAGCTGCTCGGCCAGAACCCCGATCAGGTATTCAAGACGCTGGTTGCACGAGGCAAATCGGGCGGCTTTCATGTATTCGTTATTCCGGTTGCAAAGGAGCTTGACCTGAAAAAAGCAGCCAAGGCGGCAGGCGAAAAGTCGGTCGAGATGGTGCATGTCAAGGAACTGTTAGGCCTTACCGGCTATGTACGCGGCGGCTGCTCGCCGGTGGGCATGAAGAAGGCGTTCCCGACCGTGTTTGACGAGAGCGTGAACAATGTCCCGACCGTGATGGTCTCTGCGGGCAAGATCGGTTTCCAGATCGAATGTGCACCGGCGGATCTCATCAAGCTGGTACGCGCCACGACCGCGCATATTACGACGGATTAAGGCAATACTGCATGATTAAACAAGAGCGATTTGCGAGTGGATTTTGT
Source organism: Butyricicoccus sp. AF35-5AC (assembly GCF_003477715.1). NCBI lineage: Bacteria > Bacillati > Bacillota > Clostridia > Eubacteriales > Butyricicoccaceae > Butyricicoccus > Butyricicoccus sp. AF35-5AC. The sequence continues at coordinate 8,446 of NZ_QUDX01000020.1, read as the reverse complement.
GCACTGACGAGGCGCGGTTTCGCGGTAATACTTGATGTATTACCGTAGAATCAGCGGCAGCGCGACCGGAGCCTGCGCAAGGGACCGCTATAAAGTCAGGGCACAAAATTTCCGCAAAGCGCCGCAGTCTTAATTGTGCAGTGTTGCCTTACGTCTGCGGCTTCAGCAGTCCTGCCGCATCCGGAAACAGCGCGAACACGTTCTGCACGCCGCAGCCTGCCAGCTGCGCCAGCTTGGCCGCCAGCGTGGAGTCATCGTCGTACAGGACAAAGTGTGCCTGTCCGTCTGCATTCATGTAGGTGAAGTATTTCGCGCACAGCTCGCGCGAAAAGAACGGCTGTGCGCCGGTCTGTGCGAGCAGCGCGGCTCTTGCTGCAGCACTGAGCGAAACGCCGTTCGGCGTGGGTGACGGCAGGGTAAAATCCTGCGAAACCGGCTGCAGAAATGCGGCAATCCGCGCCGCACCGTAAATGCCCTGCAGGGAGGAAATGTACTCGGTCAGACTGCCGCCCGAAATCGCGGTGGAGACCGTGAGTATCGCGTGCGACAGCGTGCGTCCGCACTCGAGCGGCACATACAGCGGAATATCCGCATCGTACAGTGCTTCGTCGAATGCGGCCAGCAGGCGGCGGTTCAGCGGCGTGTCGTGCTCAAAATCCGCGAATACGCCGGGCGCTTCCGTGCGCCGCGCCTCGAAAACCAGATCGGCAGCAATGCGCTCGGCGCTGCAGAAGTTGATAGCCTGCGGCGGGTCGGTTACGCCGAGCAGGCAGTGCCGCTGCACCGCGGACACCTTGAGCCGCTGCAGCGCTCCGGACGGTGAAATACCAAGGCAAAGCTGCAAAACTGGCATGCCGAGCGAAGCGGCTTTCGTTGTGTCGCGTCCGGTACATACCAGAATAAGGTTTTTCGTGTAGACCATAATCGTCAACTCCTTGATGATAGAAATACGTTGGAACGGCCCGCGGTCCGTTCCTCCTGTCGGCAAAACTGTAGTTTTGCAACAGCTTCTTTTCTGGACTTTTTGAATAAATTCCATTACACTATATGTAGCATTACGCTAAATTAGAATACGGGTATTAACAGGAGTGTATGAATGAGCAAACTGATTCCCGATTATGTATTTGATTCGATTTACGATATTACGCCGGAGATGCTGACTGCCCACGGCGTACGCGGCGTGCTGGTCGATCTGGACGGCACAATGGCGTCCCACAAGGCTGCTTTGCCGCCCGATACGCTGCACCTCTTTGTCGATCGACTGAAGGATGCCGGCATTGCTGTGCTGGTGTTCTCCAACAACCATCCCGAGCGGGTAGGCAAGTTCTGCGAGCCGCTCGGTGTGGGCTATATCAGCCATGCCGGAAAGCCGTTTTCCCGCGGCTTCCGCAAGGCGGCAAACCGGCTTGGCCTGTCCATGCGCGAGATTGCCGTCATCGGCGACCAGATTTTCACCGACGTGTTCGGCGGCAACCGCGCGGGCGCGCTGACCTGCTATGTCGAAACGCTCGACCGTCGGTTTTTCTGGATCAATGTGCGCTATCAGCTTGAGCGCGGTTTTATCGCGCGCGGACGGCGCAGAATGGAGGCGAGAGCACATCATGGCTGAGCCGAAATTCGGTCCTGCGGGCAACTCGGAGTCGTTTGCCGCCGCAGGCTTCAAGAAAAGCGAGGATGCGCCTGCATGGCTCGCACAGATGGGACTGACCGCGTTTGAGTATCAGTGCGGACGCGGCGTGCGCTGCGGCGAGGAGACCGCACTCAAAATCGGTGCGGCAGCCGAGCAGCACGGCATTCAGATGAGCATTCATGCGCCGTATTTCATCAATCTCTCGTCCGAGGAGAGCGAGCGCATGGAGAAAAACGTCGGCTATGTGCTGGAGACCGCGCGGCTGGCCGTGCCGCTTGGCGCAACGCGCATGGTCGTGCACTGCGGCGGTCAGGGCAAGCTGACCCGTGACCGCGCTATGCGCAACTCGCACGAAAACGTAAAAAATATTCTGCGTGCGCTGGATGAGGCCCACCTGACCGGCTGCACGGTCTGTCTGGAAACTATGGGCAAAAAGAGCGTGCTCGGCACCGCCGAGGAGGTCTGCGAGCTGGTGGCTGCCGATGACCGCCTGCTGCCGTGCATCGACTTCGGTCATCTCAACTGCCGCACGGGCGGCCATATGAACACCCGAGAGGAAGTGAGAGCGCTGTTCGATCTGATGGAAAATACCATCGGTCACGAGCGCACGGCTAAACTGCACGCCCACTTCTCTCATATCGAGTATAACGATAAGGGCGAGGTGCGCCATTTGACGTTCGCGGATACGGTATACGGTCCGGATTTCACGCCGGTCGCGGAGGAAACCGCCGCACGCGGCTACGCACCGACGTTTATCTGCGAATCCGCCGGAACGCAGGCGGAGGACGCACTCGCCATGAAGCAGTGCTTTATGGCTCAGGCAGAAAAGTAAAAAGTAGGACATTTGCCCTACGGAGACGCTTTGTAGAACTATGCAAAGGGGTATAAACGTATGAAAAAGGTATTACTGATCCACGGTCCCAACCTGAACCTGACCGGTCAGCGCGAGCCGGGCATTTATGGTTCGAACACACTGGCATCCATCAACGCGGAGGTTGTACAGAAGTGCGAACGGCTGGGGATGGAATGCGCGGTGTTTCAGTCCAACTCCGAGGGTGCGCTGATCGACCGCATTCACGCGGCTCGTGAGGACTGCGATGCGATTATTATGAACGCCGGTGCGTACACGCACTACAGCTATGCCATCCGCGATGCGATTGCGGCTGTGCGCCTGCCCTGCGTGGAGGTACATATGTCCAATGTGCACGCGCGCGAGGAATTCCGCCACAAGTCGGTCATCGGACCGGTGTGTGCGGGCGTCATTGCAGGCTTCGGCAAGCACAGCTATCTGCTCGCCGTAGATGCGGTAAAATCCATCATCGGCTAATATTTAAGAGGCGATTACCATGAAAAGAAACGAACTGCGTGCCATGCTGCTCGAGCAGCCGTATGACGCGCTGGTACTGACCAGTGAGATCAGCCGCCGCTACGCGACCGGCTTTCACTCGACGGCAGGCGCGGTGTACCTGTCGGCCAAACAGGCGGTATTCTTCACGGATTTCCGTTATGTCGAAGCGGCACACGCGGCCATCAAGGATTTTGAGGTGCGCGAGATCAAGGCGGGGCAGAGTTATTCTGCGCTCATCAATGAGCTGCTCGACGAGGACGGCGCAAAAAAGGTCGCTCTCGAGGACAAAACGCTTACCTATGCGGAGTTCATGTCCTGGGGCACGGCGCTGCACGCGACAGCTGTCCGTCTCGAGGATGGTGTGGAGCAGCTGCGCATGTGCAAGGAAGAGGACGAGGTTGAGAAGATCGTCGCGGCACAGCGCATCGCGGAGCAGGCGCTCGAGGAGGTACTGAACGACATCAAGGTCGGCGTGACCGAGAAGGAGATCGCGGCACGGCTGACCTATCTCATGCTGCACTACGGCGCGGAGAACATGTCGTTTGATCCGATCGTCGTTTCGGGCGCGAACAGCTCCAGACCGCACGGCGTACCGGGTGAAAAGACCATCGAAGCGGGCGATTTTGTGACGATGGACTTCGGCTGCATTTACGACGGCTACTGCTCGGATATGACGCGTACGGTCGCGGTCGGTCATGTCACCGACGAGATGCAGACCGTGTACGACACGGTGCTGAACGCACAGCTTGCAGGCATTGCCGCCTGCAAGGCCGGTGTGACCGGGCGGGACGTCGATGCGGCAGGCCGTAAGATTATCGAGGCGGCAGGCTATGGTGATGCCTTCGGCCACGGCTTTGGCCATGGTGTAGGACTGGAGATCCACGAGGCTCCGGTTGCCTCTCCGCGCGGAGAAGCGCCGCTGCCGGCAGGCAGTATCGTCACCGCAGAGCCGGGTATTTATTTGCCGGGCAGGTTCGGCGTGCGTATTGAGGATATGCTGTACGTCATTGAGGACGGCTGCATTGATCTGACCGATGCACCCAAGCAGCTTATCGTTCTGTAAATTGTAAAAAAGGGAGAAAACGCTGTTTTCTCCCTTTTTATATTCCACGGATGTTGAAAACCGGTTGCCGTATTACTTGATGGCGGCTTGATGAAAAAGAATCAATTTAACAATTTATCCATAAGCTATACACAAAAAATCCACACAAGTTCGGCACAATGGTTACACCGATAGGAGGAGATGTTCTCATGCGTATTTTGTTAATCAATGCAGAGCAGGACGAGCGCCTGTTCGCCACTTTCAAGCATGAACATATTCTGTATGATCAGCAGCCGGAGAGCGATACGCTTGATATTTCGGAGAATATATATGATGTAATCGTGTACAATGCCACTAAGCTGGATGAGAAGACCATTGATGCGGTGCGCTCTCTGCGCGAAAGCGGCGATATGACGCCGTTGCTCGTCATGGCAGGTCACACGACCGCGCGGGCGCGTATCCGTATTCTGAATGCGGGTGCGGACAATGTGCTCATGCGTCCGTGCCAGAGCGACGAGATTCTGGCGCATGTCAATGCACTGGCACGTCGGCCGAGAATGATGCAGAGTGAAATCCTGACCGCCGGCGATCTGACGCTCGACCGCGGTCGTTGTGTGCTGTCGAGCAATGACGGCGAAGTCCGTCTGTCCGGCAAGGAGCTGCAGCTTGTAGAGATGTTCCTGCGGGAACCGGGACAGGTGCTGCCGCGTGAAATGCTGCACCAGAAGGTATGGGGAGCAGGCAGGGACGCGACCTACAATAACATCGAGGTTTATCTGACACTTGTGCGCCGCAAGCTGCGTGCGGTCGGCTCGAAGGCCGAGCTGATCTCCGAGCGAGGCATCGGCTATTATCTGCAGGAAGCAGAATAAGGGAAAGGACGTACTTTCATGGTACGTCCTTTTATTTTTCCTTCCTTTTTGAACTTCTGCCGTTCCCTTGCTTCCTGATCTGGTGCAGACCAGAGACCTGCGACAGCTCCGAAAAGGTGAACGGCTGAGGTCAAACCGTCTTCGGATGGAGGATGGGATGTTTCTGCTGAGATATTTGGTACAGGCATTGAAATGTGGATCCGTAGTCAAGGTACATTTGAAGAATATAGAAAAATTCGACAGGGTTACGAGATCGACAACCGCAAAATCTTCGGTGAATACGCCGAAGATGTGATTGGTGTCAAAGAATGTGCAGGTGTCAAGCACAACACGATATACGAGAAGTTACATAAAGAAAAAGAGATGATGGAAGCAAAAATGCTTCTGCCATCTCTTTTTTAGGTTTGTAAAGAAGAAACGATTCATTTGGATAAATTACAGTGTTCAAAAATCATCTGCCATACCGGTCATGGTATTGCGGCGTTGCCTTAAATGTATCAGAAAATAAGAAAAACCGGTCATTTCAAATGAAATAACCGGTTGATCTGGTACGCCAGAAGGGATTCGAACCCCCGACCTTTTGGTTCGTAGGAATTTACGGAGCGCAACTCAGCGGTTCACCGGGCATTTTTAGACCGCAATACACGGCTGCAAGCAGTGGAATTACCGTATCACCGATACACTTGTTTTAAGGGGGCTGGGAAACGTGGACCCCATGTCGGAACCCCTTAAAAAGCAGCGGTGTATGTCTGCTTACGACTGGACGGCTTATCCGGAATACCGAGTTTTAGCTTGCCTTGCTCAACCAGCGGCTGAATATAGCGCTTGTTAGCGTGGTACACGGTTCCAATGCCGAGAAAATCTGCAATTTCCTTACGGGTGCGCGGTGTGCGGCAGAATTGCAGAAGTGAGGCTGTTTTGTCTGCTGTATGGCTTGTGATAACCGGATTCTCTGGTTCAGCAGGATGATTGTACAGTACAACAACAAACTCATTCTGCCGGTTGATAAATACCGGAGCAGGGAGTCCTGCTTCCTGCATAGTGCGGCGCATAGTTGGGATACCGGAGTAACGGTGCTCTGCGTCAGTCAAACTTTCGGTCATAACGGCAAGGACCGGATTGCGGGCATCGGGATGCGCAAAACCGAGATCTTCGACCGACATGCGACCGTACAGAGAACCGGGGCTGTGGATCTCTAGCCGGTCGCTGAAAAAGTCAATCTGAATAGGAGTGCCCTCGGTGTAAATGCTGTAATCGCGGTGAATGAGCGCATTCAGCACAGCCTCGCGTATCGCGCTGATCGGATATTCGGTCTTGTCACATCGCTTGCCGGTTTCCGAATCGATGATCGTAGCGGTTTTCATGTTGCGCATACAGAATGCCATCGCCTCGGAAAACATATTGGAAATGGTGCCTTCCATGCGCTTATTATCGAGAAAACGCGCTCCGCTGTCGGCAGTATCACCAATTTCCGTGCCGGGAACGACAATGCCGGTAATACCAAGCTCCGGCAGAAAACCTTGCGGATAAACGCAGAAATTCAGCAGACCGGCGATCGTCGGTATGCTGTTTCGCGTGATCGACAGCATTTCCATAGCCTGCGTATCGTTCATCTGCGCAAACTGCGGACGCGATATACGGCGTTCGGTCAGAAAGGCGTTCAGCAGGTCTTTATCGAGGAAATCCACCGTCGCACGCTCGATAACGCGCTCATCGTCATGCATATGGTTACGGTATGCTTCAAAACAATAGATTTCGTAATCGGTCATATGGCGGTCAGCATCGCCCACACGCACATAAGAGCCGTTTTGAATGCCAGCACCGATGTAGTAACACGGACGCTCGGCGTAGGCAATTGACGGAATCTCTGCCGAACAAATCCACACGCCTTCGTATTCAGCGGTGGTAAACAGAGCACGAACTGGCGGCTGCATTTGATTGCACTGCTCGGTTACTTTTTTCTGCAAATCCTGCAGATCATACACGCCGACTGCTGCGAAATGTTCGTTTTCATCCAGTCCAAACAGGAGAATACCGCCGCTGTTCTGGTTGGAAAAGCTGGAAAGCGTATCACGCAGTTTGCTTGGGCAGCCGCGATGCGCAGTTTTTACTTCAATGGTTTGTGCTTCGGCCTGCTGTGCCTGTACACGTTTTGCAAGTTCGATCAAATCTTCAATCTGCATTTTGAAAATCCACCACCTTTATTTATATTATACGCCAGATTATCAAAATGTAAATCTGGATTTTGAAAATCTGTTCGATGATTTTTGATAATATCTCACAACAACGCAGGCCTTGTCAATCGGATACTTCCGAGCGGCAGGGCCTGTCGTTTTGCGCATGAACCGCACTTATCTATTCTAACCTTTTTACACTTTCTATCATTTACCATGCCATATTCAGGCCTAAACTATCCTGTTAAGGCATTTGAGAAGAAAATCCATCATATCTAAAAATGCAATTTATTCCTGATAAATGTTCACTATTCGGCATTATCTTTTTACATTCCTATAACATATTGATAATCTTAGTACGTTGGAGGTTATCTCTATGGATATGAAAAGACACTTGAAATCTGCACTCAAACAGCTTGGTTTTGACAAGCCTCGTAAGGCACAGATTATTCCGATGAATACGCTGGATGCTGAACAGAATGCAATTGTAATTGCTGCCACGGGTTCCGGCAAGCAGATCATCTATGAAACGGTTGGACTGGCTCATTCCGACAAGCTGACTATCGTTATCGAGCCTTTGCTTGCGCTGATTTATAACCAAGTACAGACGTTGCAGGATCATAATATGTCTGTCGATTATATCGATATGACCCGCTCGAAGGAGGATATCGATAAGATACTGAACAAGGCTCGCAAGGGCAAGCTGAATTTTCTCTATGTCACACCAGAGCGACTGCAAAATCATTCATTTATTGAAACTATGCAGCATTCGGATATTTTTATGATCGTGGCGGACGAGTGTCACTGCATTACGGAATGGGGTTATACGTTTCGTGACGCTTATCTGCACATTGGCGATTTTATCGGCAAGCTGAAACGTAAGCCGGTTATTTGTGCCTGCTCTGCGACAATATCTGCTGACTCTTTGAATACCATTCGTGATAGTCTGCATATGGACAAGCCTGCGGTTCTCCGCAGTGATTTGCGACGTGATAATCTTATTCTGCTCAAGAAGGACGTTACCTGCAACAAGAAAACGTTGGAGGAACGGCTGGAATTCCGTATTAAGAAGCTCTGCAAGACGATTGACAAATACCATAAAGATGGTTCGGTTCTTATCTTTGCTCAGACTACGACTTATGTCGATGCGCTGTATAATATTTTAGAAGAAAAGTATCCCGATGACGTTACACGCTATCATTCACGAATCAAGCCGGAACGCCGCAAGAAACAGCTGCTGTTCGACTTCCTGCAAGGCAAAAGAAAGATTATGATTGCAACTTCGGCGTTCTCGATGGGTATTGATGTTCCTGATATTGAACTTGTCGTACACTTCAACGCACCGATCAGCATGACGGATTACATCCAGCAGATTGGCCG
>NZ_QUDX01000002.1:393827-394028 GCF_003477715.1 Butyricicoccus sp. AF35-5AC | reverse complement strand
AAGCTGGACTTTCTCTTTCAGGCCCTTGTGAAAACCTCCCGTCTGGAAACAGGCGTGATCCAGTTGGACAAGAAACCGGGTCGCCTCTTTGATACCGTGGCGCAGGCCATGAGTGGGATCGTGTATGCAGCGGAGAAAAAGGAAATCGCCGTGTCTGTGGACTGCCCGGAGGATTTGACCGTTTCCCATGACAGCAAGTGG